>JAIEQQ010000291.1 GCA_019747615.1 Phycisphaerales bacterium | reverse complement strand
CCGCCAGTTCGCCGCGTGGATCGTCGCGGAGCTGGCGACCACGGGGGACGGGCCGCTCCAATCCGCGCGGAGAAGCCTCTTGATCTTCGCGGCCTCGCTCTGCGGCATGCTGCTGGTGGCCAGCGTCGTCGCGGCGTGGATGTTCGGGCGGCGTATGCGCGAGCTCGGCGCGGCGCTGGCCCGCGTCGGCGATGGGCACAGCGATATCCACCTTGACGACGACGCTCACGATGAGATGGGCGACATGGCCCGAGCCGCGAATCGAACCGCGCGCACGCTCCGCGAGACGATGGACCTGCGCCGCTCGATGCGCCTGGCTGAGCAGGTGCAGCGTGCCCTGCTGCCAGCGAAGCCCCCAACGCTGCCGGGCCTGCAGATCGCCCACTTCTGCGATTACTGCGATGAAGTCGGCGGCGACTACATCGACTACATCCCCGTCGGCGATGATCAGCAGCCCGACGGCTGGGCGGTGGTCGTCGGCGATGGCACGGGCCACGGCGTCGGGGCCGCGCTACTCATGGCGACCGCCCGCTCGGTCCTGCGATCGCAGCCGCTGCGGTTTGGTGAGTTGGCCAAAGGCGTCGGCGTCATCAACCAACACATCTGCGAGCAAGTGCCCGACGGCAAGTTCGTCACACTCTTCATGCTCGTATTCAGCGCCGATGCCAAGCGTCTCTGCTGGCTCAGCGCCGGTCACGACGAGGCCATCCTCTTTGACCCGCTCAGCGGCGAGTTCTCGGAACTGCGAGGCAGCGACCTTCCGCTGGGCGTCGAAGCCTCGTGGGAGTTCACCCATCACAGCCGCCAGAGCCCCCTGGCCCGCGGCACCGTCATCGTCATCGGCACCGACGGCATCTGGGAGATGCGCAACGCCAGCGATCAGATGTTCGGCAAGGACCGCCTCAAACGCATCATGCGCAGAGCCGCGAGCGAGGCCGGGCCGGAGATTGGCAGGCAAATCCTCGAAGCCCTGCATCAACATCGGGGCGATCTGCCGCCGCAGGACGATGTGACGTTCGTGGTGATCAAGGTTGACGGCTAAGGCGTCGCCCGCGCTGCCGGCGCGTGGGAAAAACATGTCGCGTGCGAGTGGTGACGCGCCGGCGGTGTACTGTCTGGCGTCGTACCACGCACGCACTCTCTCTGGACCTTCGCTTATGAAAAAGTCACCTCGCCCAACCAACGCCCCGGGTTTTCGTCCGGCGTCGCACCCGACACAGAACACGCTCCCGCGCGAGGCCGCGGCGAGATCGTGCGAGTTGCTCGCGGCGCGGCTGGTGGACTCGCTGGACCTGTACGCGTCGCTGAAGCAGGCGCACTGGAACATCCGCGGGCCGGGCTTCATCGCGATGCACGAGCTCTTCGACAAGGTTGCCGAGGCGAGCCAGGAATGGGGCGACGTCATGGCCGAGCGGCTTCGTCAGCTCGGCGCTGAGGCCATCGGGACGCCTGGTGTGGTCGCAGAGCGGACGACGCTGCCGCCCTACCCGTTGGGCGTGTTCGATATCGAGTCGCATGTGCAGGCGACTTCCGATGCACTGTCACGCTACACGCGCGGCTGCCGCGACGCGACCGAGGCGAGCTCAGAAGTCGGCGACGACTTCACCGCGGACCTCTTCACGCAAGTCGGACGCGAGGCGGAGAAGTATCTGTGGATGATCGAGTCGCATCTGGGGTGACGCGAGTCGCGAGCGAACATTCGATAGGTCGCGGCGACTGCGCACATCGATCCAGGCGGAGTTGAAACAGGCCCCGCGAAGATCGCGGGGCCTGTTGTTCAATCTCGATTGTTGGTCTCCGGCTCAGCCGTTGATCGACAGGACTTTCACCTTGGTGAACGTCTGGCGATGGCCGGTCTTCTTCTTGAAGCCCTTGCGGCGACGGAACTTGTGGATGAAGATCTTCTCGCCCTTGACCAGCGGCTCGATCACCTCAACGGTGACGCTCGCGCCCGTCAGATACGGTGCGCCCACGCGCCCGCCCGCATCGCCCTCGCCACCGAGGACCAGCACCTGCGAAAAGGTGTGCTTCTCACCAACTGCTGCCTGACCTTCTTTGAGCAGATCGACGAGCATGATCTCGTCCTTCTCGATCATGCGCTGGCCGCCGCCTTCAACGATCACTGCGTACATAGAAAGCTCCAAACCGCACGGACGGGGGGTCTCAGACGCCGTGGCGAACACGCCTCGACCGGACCGGCTTCACAGGGCCCGCTTTGTGCCGGGGAGGATGATAGGCCAGTGCGTGAGCGATGCCAACGGCTGCGCCCAAATGGACTGCGACTCACTGCCACCAGCCGTACTTTGTCTTACAGCCGGAAGCCATCGCAGGCCATCCCGTCGCCGGCGGAGTGCCGGGCCAGTTCGGAGCAGCGGGCGGAGGACTCACGGGGCAGCCGCCAGCACCGACACTCCAAGTGCATTCAGTGATCTCGACGACGTAGCAACCGAGCGTCGGATGAGTCGGCGCACCGGTGGGACACGGCGCGACGAGGATCTTGCGCGTCACCGTACAGGCACAGACGCCGGTCGCGGCGTTGTGCTGACATCCGATTCCCTCGGGCCTCCCCGGATTCGTCGCCGGGACGCCTGGCGCTGCCGGAAGCGCGGGCATTGGCGTCAAAGTCGGCGCCGGATTTGTGGGCACCGTCCAGGGCACCCAAGGGCACCCAAGTCCGCGCGAACAACATGACGCAGCCACGGTCCTTTGAGAAGATCCTGGATCCTGGAATCGCGAAGTCGTACTCATAATATCGATAGAGGAATGGATCCCATAGTTGAACACCCTCAACCGATAAGCTACTGACAGTGCCCTCGATCCCGTCAACAAAGCAGACGAACCCGCCAAGGTTCGCCTGGATCATCGGGAGCGAGCCATAGACGCCAAACGCGATGTCGTACCGAGTGGTCAGAGGCGGATAGCCATGCTCAACTTGTTTCTGTTGGATCAGCCGCTCAAGCTGATCCACGCGGCTCTCAGCACCGCTCAACAGTTGCTGAGCTTCCGTCACTGGTGTGCAAGATTCGATCGCCGTCGGCAGAGTCGCGGCCATGTCGTTTCGCGCATTGTGGGCGCGAACTAGCTCTGCTTCGGTCTGGGCCGCGACGTAGTCGACCCACACGACGGGTCCGTTACTCGTCATGCCAGTATTCACAACCGAGTTGCCACGGTTCGCGCCAACCGGCAGGTTGATACTCCCGAGCTTGCCATCGCGAAACCACGCGTCGGAGACGACTCCCGGCGGCGAATCAAAGATCATGTCAATGTGCGTCTGATACCCAATAGGATTCGTCACCGGGTCCGTGACAAACTTCCCATCGATCATTGAGTCCCTCAGCGCGTCTCGCTTGGCCTCGAACGGGCTGCCCTCTTGGGCATAGATGATGTCCGTGTCACAATCAGCCGGATCAATGATATTCAACCGCTCAAGTGTCGCGCGAGTCGACCGCAGCGGGTTGAACAGCGGCGATTGCCACGCCGGCTGAGTGAAGATCACGCTCTGTGGATCACCGGACTCCACTCGCTGCCAGAACGCGATCGACCATTGACGTGCTTCCTCACGCTGGGCAGCGGTCGTCTTGCCGTAGAAGGCGTCCATGAAGTTCGACTGAGCGCCAGCGACTTGCTGCGCCGACGCGCTCCCGCAGCACGCCAGCACAACGAACAGACTTCGAGTCACGATCGACGGCATATGCATTCGACACCTCTATTGAACCTGAATGAAGAGCATCGGGCGAACTGAGTCCCCGATGCCACGGCAATTTGAGATTATCACAAGATGCCCCGCGCGGTAGGCCGGCGTGCACAAATCCTCGCACATGGCGAAGTTATGCACAAACGACCCCCGTACAGGGGTTGATCTTCTAGAACTAAAGTTGCTCACACGCGGCCCGTTCGGGCGCGAGTGTGAACTCAACGACGCTGCCTAAAGGCTTCGGGTTCCAATGGGCCCGTTCGCCAAGTTTGCTCGATGCCTCACGCCTTGATGCCTTCGGCGCATGACACACCGCAGATCGCGCGGCAGCTACCGGCTGATGACAAAGAAGGCATCAAGGCATGAGGCATCGAGGCATGAGTCTCAGCCCTTGGCCGCCGCGGTCGCTTCGCGATCGCGACCCTGGCGCTCCGACCGCTTGCGAGCGCCCTCATCGAGCAAACGCTTGCGCATGCGCACGCTCTTGGGCGTGATCTCGACGAGTTCGTCGTCTTCGATGTACTCAAGGGCCGCTTCCATGCTCAGCTTGCGATGGCCCTTGAGCACGACCGTCGCTTCCTTGGCGCTCACGCGGAAGTTGGTGAGCTGCTTCAGACGGACGATGTTGACGGGGATGTCGTTGTCGCGGTTGTGCTCGCCGACGATCTGGCCCGCATAGACCTTCTGCTGCGGCTCGACGAACAGGAAGCCGCGGTCCGAGAGACCTTCGCACGCGTAGGTCGTCACGTCGCCGCTGTCGGTGGAGATCATCACGCCCTGTGCGCGATGGATGGTCTCGCCGTGGGCCGGGGCGAACTTCAGGAACGAGTGGTGCATGATGCCCTCGCCCTGCGTCGCAGTGAGGATCTTACTGCGAAGGCCGATGAGCCCGCGGC
>JAIEQQ010000441.1 GCA_019747615.1 Phycisphaerales bacterium | reverse complement strand
ATTGCCGGGCAAATACGCGACGTGAGCCTTGCCAACGAACGGCAGCAAATGGTGCTCGCAGATGCTCGTGAACTGGATATCGCGCAGCACGACCGGCCCGTCGCACTCTTGATCAAACTGCCGCGCGAGGTGGACGCCGGCGTCTTCGGTCAATCCGCCGCACATCTCGGCATATGCGCGGGCGACGCGAGAGGGCGTATCAAGCAATCCATCGCGCGTCGGGTCTTCGCCGAGGCCCAGGAGCAACTCTCGGACCGCCCGCTCGATCCGGGCGTGATCGAACACGCCGCGGCCGCCCGCGTCCGGTGTTCCGCCGTCAGCCTCGTCACGGTCTACAAAGGCCGGCAATCGGAGTGTCGCAGTCGGACGCGTCATGGTGCCTTCGGATGAGAGGTTAGTGTGTGGCAGAGATGCGGGTGAGTTCGGGGCCGTTGGCACGGCGTCGCGAGCGGCGCGGGCTGGGTTGGCGATCGGCTTTGGCTCGGGTTCGTGCTGGGTGTTGAACATCGCCGCGCGTGGTCCGAAGGGTTCGATCACAAATCGGAATGCCGGGGGCTCAGGAGGGACGGGAAGCGAGAAGGGGAATGTCAGGGGTTGGGTCGGCGTCGGCGGACGGCGTCGGCTCTGAGGCTCCGACCGAAACTCCGTGATCGTCGTCAGTTTTCAAACGATCCTGAAACCATCGAAAGGTTAGGTGAGCCTAACCCGTGGTCCTGCTCTGGTCAACCCATTCGAACAAGAAAACGATCAAATCGTTCAGTTCGTTCGCACAGAGTCCGATCATCCGCTAGTATCAGGACTGTCTCGACCAGACCGCACGGGGTTGTGCGGGGGTCGGGACGTCCGGGCTGTGAGTTCGACAATCGTCGAAGCCCTCGACAGGTCAAGTGACCGCTCGCAGGCCCAACCATGGAACAGACCCTCAGTCCAAGCCAACTCGCTCGCTCGATCGGTGTGAGCGAGTCCTCGCTGAAGCGCTGGGTTGACGATGGCGCGCTCACCGCCGTCCGCACGGTCGGTGGCCATCGGCGGATTCCGATGAACGAGGCGGTGAGGTTCATCCGGTCGATAGGAGCCACCGTCGTCCGCCCGGATTTGATCGGCCTTGGCTCCGACGCTGACCTGCCGTCGGACTGGACCGACACCCTCGGCATCAGCGACCGGCTCTATCGCGTTCTGGAGGCGGGTGACCTGCTCCGCTCGCGAGCCCTGATTCACGGCATGTACGTGGCCGGATGGAGCCCCGCAAAGATCTTCGATCTCCCGCTCCGCAGCGCCATGCAGAAGATCGGCGAGCTCTGGATCCACGCCGAGTGGGGGATCGTCATCGAGCATCGGGCGACGAACATCGTTATTCAGTCGATCAGCCAGCTCAGGGCGTTGATGCCCGACCACCGCCCCGAGGCGCCGTTTGCCGTCGGCTGTGCGCTCGAGTGCGATCCGTATCTGCTGCCGTCGCTTATGGCGTCGGTCACGTTGGCGCACGCCGGTTTCTCGGACGTGAATCTCGGGCCGGTGACGCCAGCACGCGTGCTGGTGAACGCCGCGGAGCATTACAAGGCGCGCGTGGCATGGCTGTCGGTGAGCTCGATCGCCGATGAGCCAGCGTTTATGGAGTCGATTCACTCGATCGCGGCGCGGCTTGCGGCGGGCTCCACCAGTTGCCGCCTGGTCGTGGGCGGGCGAGTGATTACGCAGGAGCTTCGCGCTCAGATCTCGCCGGTGGCGACGGTCTGCGGCGGGATGGAAGAGTTTGAGTTGCTCGGCAAGTCGCTCTTGTCGCCGGCGAAGCCGGATCCGGGGTGATCGTTCGCGCGAGGGCCCCGGCATAGCCGGTTGATTCACAGGGCGCAGGCAGACCGTGGTTATTCTCGGCGGGGGCGTGTGTGCCGGGCTGAGGGGTTCTGCTGAAGTTGTGCCTTGGAGAGTCCGCCGACGGTGCCCGAAGGGCCGGGCCGCTTTGCCAGAGCGTGCAGCCCGCACGTTTGACCAGTGGGTGCCGCCGCAATGGTGTCGCTGCGTCGGTGCGCGGTCGATCAATCTGTTGTCGATCGCAGAGACCTCGGCCGCGGATACCGGGCCTGGAGTGGATGAGCGTGTTTGCGAGGGCCGGGACCCTGTTCCCCAACTGGAGATGAAGAGATGTCGCAGACCCGATCACGCAGGCACCCCCGTGTGCTGGTAGTTGACGACGAACCGCATGTCGCGGCAGTGATCTCGTGCAAGTTTGCCGAGCGGGGGTATCGCGTGGTCTCGGCCAGCGGCGCCGCCGAGGCGCTCAACATCCTGCGACGCCACCGGTTTGACCTGGCGATCGTGGACTATCTCCTCCCGGGTACCGACGGCGTGCAGCTCTGCAACGACATGCTCTCTCGCCCGACGCTCGCGAAGATCCCGGTCATCATGCTCACGGGGCTGCCGCACGCGCTGACCGAGCAGCACCTGGCGGCGGCGAACATCCGACGGATCATGAGCAAGCCGTTCTCGCCCAGTGATCTGCTGAAGGCGGCGGAGGAGATGATCGCCGATACACGCCTGAGCATCGAGGACGACCCGGACGCGTCGATGCAAGCCGCGGCGTGACGGACGGGGCGTGGGGCTTGGGGCGTGAGGCGTGATGCACGCTCGGCGCGCCGCAGAGTCGTCGCCGCGTCATTCCGAGCGGGCGGATTGCAGTGTCTCTCTCACCACGCGATCAAAGAGCTGCGACGGCGCGTGTTGACCGGTCCAGCGCTCGAACTGGTCGCTGGCCTGCCGGACGAACATCGACGCGCCGTCGATCGTTCGCAGCGATCGCGCACGCGCGAGCCGCAGCAGCGGCGTGTCCAGCGGCGCGTAGACACACTCGACAATCACGCAGGATGGCGGCAGCACCCCCACATCACTCTCTCTGAGCGGCGAAGCGTCGGGCGCGGGGCCGAGGCCCATGCCGACGGGCGTGCAGTTGATCACGGCGCAGGGCTGGACCTCTGCGAGATCTAAAGCGCGAATCGCGCTGATGGACGCCCCGACCGGCGCTGTGGCTCGAAGCTCGCTGGCGACACGCTCGGCCGTCTCGTGCGTGCGGTTCAGCAGGACCACCGGTCGACCGTGCTCAAGCAGCACGCTGGCGATGGCGCGGGCGGTGCCGCCCACACCGAGAATGCACACGGGCGCGACCGGTGCGTCAGCCGCCGAGCGTGCGGCGGGCTCGCCGCCAGAGATTACAGCCGCGAGCAGTGACCATACGGCGCTGGCGTCGGTGTTTGAGAGTGTCAAGGCGGTGGCGTTGCCGCGCGGGTCGCGATCGATGGTGAGGGTGTTGGCTGCGCCGCAGCGTTCGACGAGCGGGTCGATCTTCCAGCGTGAGTCGCCCTCATCGCGGAGCTCTCGCGCAAGACGCACAAGGTTCTCTTTGTGCGGCATGGTGACCGAGCAGCCGTGGAAGTCCAGATGAACGTGGTCGATGAGCTCGGGCAGCGTGGCCTTGAAGTGCTCGTACTCAGGCGGGATGGGCAGCGGCAGGTAGACGCTGTCGATCTGCATGGCTTCGAAGCCGGCGTTGTGTACCAGCGGCGAGAGCGAGTGCTCCACGGGGTAGCCGATCACGCCGTAGACGCGCGTGGTGCTGGAGATCGAGCGGAAGCGATAGAGATCCAGGAGCTCGTTGATGACCGGCTGGCCGGGTGCGGTCGCGGAGTTTCGGCGCAGCGATGCGAACGTGAGAAAGGCATCGAACTTCGGCGCCAGCACGCGCGACATGAGGCCGAACGGCCCCATGGCCAGCGCGATCATGGGCTTGCCCAGGACGCTGGCGCGCTGGCGGACCTCGGCGAGGATGTCCAGAAGCTCCAGGTTGTCACGCAGCGAGCGTGCGCGATAGGCGACTTTGACGATGCGTGCCGCGGGTTCGGCGTACATCTGCTCGATACGGCGGATGAGATCAGGCGGGCGCGTGTGGAAGTCGTGAACAGACAGAATGAGGCCGGAGGAGACGTCGCGGAGCTGCGACGGGTGGTCGACCGCGAGGTTGATCTTCTGCTTGATGTTCGCCGAGCGGGCGTAGGTGGCCAGCTCGACATCGAAGTACGCCGGCGGGCTCGAGGGCGTGCGGTCTGACGAGTCTTCGTCGCCCGCTGCGCCTTGGGCCGCGGGATCAGTCCCAGATCGCGGCACGCTGGACGCGCCCAGATGCTCCAGCAGCGCGATGCGGGCGTCATCCGGCCCGTCGTACTGCCCACCCTCGAGCACCGGGCGACAGGTCACGATACATGGCAGCGGCGACGCGCTTACGAGGCTCATCACCGTGGCGGTTTGCTCGGCCAGCGTCGCGGCGTCGCCGGTGAAGAACGCGTCGATCCGATACTCGACCACGTCGGCGCCGCGATCTCGGGCCTCCCGCGCGCTGGCGATGGCCTGGGCCGGGTCGTCGAACAAGATCGGCACGCAGAGAAGTGTCACGGGGCCGATCGTAGTGGGCCGGGGTGGCGGGGGCGACGAGTCCGAGTCGATGTCGCTCGCACCGCTTCAAGGTCACGCCAAGCACGATCACCCCGAACCCGGCGTCTTCAACATCGGTTGCGGGCGCG
>JAIEQQ010000110.1 GCA_019747615.1 Phycisphaerales bacterium | reverse complement strand
CCGACCGGGTCGGCAAACGAGAACGCCAGGTCGGCGTTCGCTGCCGAGGCAGCGAGACCGACAACGGATGACAAAATAATCGCAGTGCGAATCATGTACGACACTCCCTATATCGAAGGTATTGGCCTTCGGTTCCTCGCCGCGCAATGCACCGGTGTGAGAGAGTCCGGTGCACTCGCGATTCGAGACAAGAATACGGCGCGTTGGAGATCTTGCAACCCGTTCAGGACTTTTTTTCATCATTTGCGGCCGTCTTTGCCCATTCTGTACAATGTTCCTCAGTGCAAACCCTAGGTTAAACGTCCGAAAATACTACCAAAGACCAAGCAAATGGCAATCGGGCAGCCCGATAAATCGCAAAAGACCCGCGTCAGGCCGCGAACGACAAACAAGACAAGCCGGCGATAGCCGGCTTGTCCTGGGAATTTCTGAGATTGAGAAATGAACTCAAACCTGCGCAGTGCTCTTCGCTCACCGACGACGACGCGCGGCCAGAAGGCCGCCGAGGCCGACGAGCGCCAGAGCGCCCGGGGTCGGGACCGTCGCGGAGTTGCCGGAGTACGAGGTGTTCGCGACGAACGAGCGGAGGACGCCACCAGCACCAACGATCGACGAGCTGCCGGGGTTGACCACGGTCGTGATCGCGTCGGTGATCGTGAACGTGCCTTCCTGCGGATCCGTCGGCACGCGGCCGAAGTTGCCGGCAGCGTTCAACGCCGTCTGGAGCTCGGAGCCGAAGGTGTACGAGAAGCCGTTGTCGCTCGAGAGAAGCAGCGAGCTGGTGCCGCCGAAGCGGAGGAACGCGCCACCGGTGGCATCGCCACGGAGGATCGTGTTGCCGCTGACCGCATCGTAGATGCGGAAGAAGCCCTGGGCCGGCGCGAGGAACGTTCCGAAGAACGATGAACCCGCGAACACGACCATCTGCATTTCCATGCGGGCGTTCGGGAAGTTCACGCTGAACGGGTTGGGCTCATCTGAGCCATCGATGATGAAGTTGATGGTCGCGTTCTGGTCGTAGGTCATCAGACCCGAGCCAGCGCCTGCGACGCCGTTCTGGTCAAACGTGACCTGGCGACCGCCGGTTGGGTCAGCAAAGCTGAACGCAAGGTCAGCATTTGCTGAGGCGGCAAGGCCACCAAAAGCGATCAAGGCTACAGCGATATGACGCATTTCTCTCTCTCCTTCTCAGAGCGTGACTGCGGGCAGCACGCCAGTGTGTGAATGCTCAACGGCACGATGAGCCTGTTGGGCTCGTCGCTCGGTGAAGCGTACACCATGAATGTCCGATGTGCCAGCCTTTGATTTCATTTTGCGCGTGAATCTGCGCACTCTCGGACGTTTCTAGTGTTCTTGCGGGGGTGCTGGTCTGTCAGGGAGACGCCAAAATTGCGCCCGAGATCGCTGTTTTTGCATTCAAAGGTCTTCTAGAAGACTCTCGAAGTGCCCCATCCACGATTTTGTAAAGGTTTCGTGTGATCGAGTTATTCACCCTCAGGCGAACTTCCGACCAGCGTGCCGAAGAGCGAGAGCGTGTGGCTGCTGGCGATCTGCACTTTGGCCATGCGTCCGATAAGCGATTCGGGGCGCGTTCCACGCGGTGCGTCGAAAAGCACGATCAGATCGCCCTCGGTCCGGCTGCTGAGTTGAGTGGGTGCGTCCGCGTTGCCTTGGGCGTCGCGTGAATCGTTCACCGGCGTCGCCACGATCGCGCAGGACGCGTCTTCAGCTCCAGAGGCGGCATCCGGCGCGTCTCCGGCATACATCGCGGTAAGCGCAGGCCCATTCGCGGCTGGGCGGGCGTGGACCCGCCCCTCGATGCTCAGTGAAACGCCCGAGCCCTTGCCGCTACTCGCTGTGTGGTTGTGGTCGTGCACGTGGGCGGGATTGGCGACGGCGTTCGCGCGGCGGCGCGACTCGCGCTTGCTGACGCCTTGAACGAAGACGTCGAGCGTTTGTCCCACGAACTCGTCGCCCACGCTGGAGCTGATCTCCTGCTGGAGCTTCAGCAACTCGTTGTTTCGGCGGCGTTTCACGTCGTCGGGCACGTCGTCGGTGAGCTTGTCGAAGGCGACGGTGCCGGGCCGCGGCGAGTACTTGAAGATGAAGCAGTTCTTGTAGCGGGCTTTGCGAAGGAGCTCGGCGGTGGCGAGGTGATCGTCCTCGGTTTCGCCGGGGAAGCCGACGATGATGTCGCCGGCGATGGTCAGCGGGCGGCCGATCTCCGGCTGATGGAGGAACTCGCGTGCGCGATCGAGAAAATCGAGGTACTCCTGCACGGAATACCCACGATTCATGGCCTTGAGCATGCGGTCGGACCCGCTCTGCGCCGGCACGTGCAGATAGCGGCAGATCCGCGGTGACTCGCGGATCACCTGGAGCACATCGTTGCCGAAGGACTTGGGATAGCTCGTGACAAATCGCAGCCGCTGGATCGCGGGGACCTCGTCGTGAATTCGCTTGAGCAGGCCGGCGAACGTGGTCACGCGCTCGCCGGCGTACGCGTCGGAGAAGTCCTCGCCGGACTTATACACGCGGCCTTTTTGCGGCTGCGTCACGCGATTGACCGTGACGGCGGCGCTGTCCTCAAAGCGGTAGTGATTGACCGTTTGGCCCAGGAGCGTGATTTCGATGATCCCTGCGTCGGCCAGGCGCTTGCACTCGTCGACGATGTGGTCCGGCGGACGATGGACCTCGGCGCCGCGGGTGAAGGGGACGACGCAGTAGGTACAGAACTTGTTGCAGCCGCGGGTGATGCGGACATACGCGGAACCGGAATGGTCATCGGGCGAGGTGGCGCGAGCCAGGTCGAGCAGTTCAAGCTGGTCCGCGGCGGCGGCGAGGGTCTGCGAGCGACGGCTCGTCGAGCCCTGAAGTGCGATTTCGCCCGCTGAAACAAGCGATTTCTTGATGAACGAGGGGAGCGAATCAACCTCTGGCGGCGGCGGCTCGGGGGCTTCTGCGGCCAGGGCGATTCGCGTGCGAACGGCGTTGTCCAGCAGCGAGGGGAGCTTGTCCAGATCGGCGGGGCCGACCAGGATGTCGATCACTGGCATCCGCTTGATGAACGCATCGCCCTCGCGCTCGGCCATGCAGCCCAGCACGCCGACGACCAGCGACGGCTCGCGGACCTTTCGCACGGCCAGTTCGCCCAGTCGGGACCAGACTTTCTGCTCGGCGTGCTCGCGGACGGAGCAGGTGTTAAAGAGCACGACCCTCGCGGCGTGGATGTCCGGCGTGAAGCGGTAGCCGAGCGTGCGAAGCTGCGATGAGACCAGCTCCGAATCGAGCTCGTTCATCTGACAACCGAAGGTTTCGAGATAGACGTCAAGGGGCATGGGTGCCCACAGGGTATGGGCCGTCACTTGGCGACCGGCGGCTCCATCGCCGGCAGGATACCCAGCAATGTCACGCAGCCGGCTGTGGCGATCGCCCAGAAAATCGCCATCGCCAAAGCTTCGACGCGGTTGGAGCGATTCAGCGGATCGATCGCCGCGGCGGCGCAGCGCAATCCCATGTGGAGCAGGACCAATGTTCCGAGAACCAAGGCCGCGTGCTGCAGGATCGGAGCGAAAACAAGCTCACTGACGCCGAACTCCATGAGCCTGACGATCATGCCCAAAAACTCATGGATTACAAGCATGACTCCGCCGACGATACTGCCTGCCCAGACGAGTACGTTGTATCGCTTGTATCGCGCAACCACCGTCGGGTGATGGTCGCCAATGCTGACTCGATGGCACGCGCTGCAGCGCATCATGGCTCGCCCGCCGCGGACGACCGGTTGGCGCGTGATACGGTCGCGCGCGACATGAAGCTCGGCGCCGCACGACTTACACACGGGCGGCTCAGGGATCGTCAGCGGCGTGTCGTGGTTTGCCTCGTCCATCCGCTGAATTCTATCGAACGCCGGGGCTGCGTGCCGACTCCGAGTTCATACACTCACGCAATGCTCGGGCGTTTATCACTGGCGACGAAGTGTCTGCTGCTCTTCGGGGCGGCGGCGGTGCTGATCATCTCTAGCGCGCTGGCGGTGCCGTGGTTCAAGATGAACTCGATGGTGGATGAGACGGAGCTGGAGGTTTCGCGTCAGGTGCTGACGACGTGGGAGCAGGCGGTGGCGCGAGCCGGGCCGCAGTGGACTGGGGGGACGGTGGGGCCGCCGGGGGCGGCGGGTGTTGACCCGGCGGTGCCCGCGCCGGTTGAAGGCTCAGCGAGCGAAGGCGCGGGCGTGACGCCGTCAGTGACGCCGCCGACACCCGGCAACGCGCGCCTGGCGATGCTCGAAAAAGGCCGACGCTTGTTCGCCGGCGAGGCGACGCTCATGGTCGTCGGGCGTGCTGAGTATGGCGTGGCCTCGCAGCGAAGCTCGCTGATTCAACGGGCCTGGGGCCTGCTGGAGCGCGATCCGAAGGTGGGCGATTACAGCGAAGCGGCGTGGCGGTTCACGGTCCGCGAGTATCGCGTGGTGCGGGCGATTCGCGATCCCGATGGCAAGCTCGACGGCGTGGTGGTGATCGAGCGATCAAG
>JAIEQQ010000401.1 GCA_019747615.1 Phycisphaerales bacterium | reverse complement strand
GTGGTTCGCCGCGATGCATGTGCTGCAGAGGCCGGACCCGGAATCGCGCGTATCCAACATCGTGTTCATGGGCATGGGCGAGCCGATGGACAATCTGGACAACGTCATTGGCGCCATCGAGATCCTCACCGACCGGCGCGGCCCGAACCTCTCGATGTCCAAGATCACCGTCTCCACCGTCGGCCGCATCGACGGCATCCGAAGACTCGCTCAGCGCGTGCGCCAGACCGGCTGGCACCGCCTGGGCCTGGCGATCTCGCTCAACGCGCCCAGCGACGAAGTGCGCTCCACGATCATGCCGGTGAACCGCGCGATGCCGATGCGGGCGCTGCGCGAGGAACTGCTCGCCTGGCCATTCTTCGGCGGCGCTCACCTGTGTCTCGAATACGTTCTGATCCCCGGCGTCAACGACTCGCCTCTGCACGCGGCCCAGCTCGCCTCGTTCGTCAACGGCGAGGAAGCCGCGGCCAAGGCCCGCGAGATCGCCATCGGCGAGCCGCCGGCGCTCTCAGACGACCAGCGCTCACAGATCACGCCATACGAAGGCCCGGCCCTTCGCGGGTTGGTCAATCTCATTCCCTACAACCCGCGCGAGGGCTCGCCCTGGGGCGCGCCCGACGAGGCCGACGTCGATCGGTTCGTCGGCTGGATGCGTGGCCTGGGCGTGTATTGCAAGCGCCGGCGCACGAAGGGGCGCGACACGATGGCCGCGTGCGGGCAGCTTGGAAACCTCGCCTACAAGCGCCAGCGGTCCACCGCGCCCGCCGGAGCAGCGACCACCACCGGCGCAGCGATCATCGCAGCCGCTCAGCCCGGAGCCAGCGCGTGAGCCCGCAATCGCTGGCCATCGTCTTCCTCGGCGGCGGCATCGGCTCCGCCCTCCGCATCGCGCTGGTCTCACTCATCAAGCCCAGCGCCCCAGACTTCCCACTCGGCACGCTCGCGGTCAACCTGCTCGGCTGCGCGCTCATCGGCGCGCTGGCGGGCGCCCTGCACGAATCGCCGCTGGGCCGAAGCTCGACACTCTGGGTCCTGCTGGCCATCGGCGTACTCGGCGGCTTCACGACGTTCAGCGCGCTAGCGATCGAGACGGTGGACATGCTGCGCGACGGGCGAAACGGCAGCGCGGCCGCGTACGTGCTGCTGAGCAATGTCGGCGGGCTCATGCTCGCGGCGGCGGGCTGGTGGGCGGCGCAATCGCTGACGCCGGGGCGCGCGGCCTGACAATGATTCCGCCGGGGCCGAATGAACGCAAAAGGGGCGGATCATGATCGAAATCCTCATCACCCTCGCCATCGGCCTCATCGCCGGCCTCGCCGGCATGCTGCTCTGGTGGGCATTACTCAGTGACTGGTGGCACGGCGGCTCTAGAAAGCGCCGCTGCCCGAAGTGTGCCTACGACATGAGCGGCGTGACATCGCTGAAGTGCCCGGAATGCGGCCGCACCGCCAAGAACGAGCGACGGCTGCACCGCTCGCGACGGCGGTGGAGGCTTGGGGTCGTCGCGTTGGTGCTGCTGATCGGCGCGTCGCTCCTGCCCGTCGGCGTGACGATGTATCGATTCGGCTGGCGATCGCTGTTGAGTGCCGAGCAGATTGCATTGGTCGCGGCGTATCGCGGGCAGTGGGAGTACGCCGGCAGCATGTGGGGCGGTCAGCCCGGAGAGCTCTCGAACCCGAATCGCTGGGCTCTGTCGAAGGCCATCCATGTGTACCTCGACGTGCCCGGCGCGCTCGAGAATCGCCAGTTCAACTCCCAACTTCGAGAGGAGCTGGCAAGGCGCAACCCGGTGATCACGCTCGCGGAAGTCGAAGTTCGTGCACGCGCGAATGAGAAAGCCACTGCGGCAGCGCGAGGCCCCGGAGCAACGAGCATCGCCGGGTCCCGCCGAACGGCCGACGAGTTCATCGCGCAGTTGCAAGAGTGGCCAGGGTTCCTCACCACCCCACTCAGTTGGGAGGAGTGGGCGTCACAAGACCCAAGCATCGGCAAACCTTGGCAGTCGACATCGCACCTAGACCCGCCAATGACGATCTCGATCGACGCCGCGGTCGATCGGATGCTCCGCTGCACACAGGATGCGAACGAGCTTCTGAACGTCGTCGCGATGCTGCGCAAGGTCGGGCGCGAGGATGTCCTCGACGCGTACTGGGAGAAGTGCAAACCGATGTCGGTCGAGACCGCAACCCTCGCGGCCGTCGCGTTGTGCTATGACATCGCCCGATCGCCGATCACTGATCGACAGCGCCAGATCGCGGCGGAGGCGATCGCACTGGCACCGAACGATGCTCGCGGCCTTCGCCGACTCAGCGGGCTCATCAGCTACATCTCCGACCCCGAGCCCGTGCTGTACGCTCTCATCGAGCGATGCACGCCGCAAGAGTTCTCGCAGGCCGCCGACCCCGCGGTCTTCCGGTTGCCCGCGATCCGCAGTTCGCACCGCATCTTCCGCGTGCTGGCATCTCATCGGCACGGGCTGCCCGTCAACCCCATCATCGATGACATCCTGCTTCGGATGGACCTCTCGCCCCAGCAAGCGCTGTTGCTCATGGACCAGGGCACAACCGCCGAACGCAGCGCAGTCCTGCTGGTCGTCGCCCGCCGCGGCTTCCTGTCAAACGAAGATGTGTTTGCGCCGCTGCGGCCGATCGTGCTCGAGATCTTGGCTGACGAGTCTCAGTCGGTCGTTGACCGGATGCACGCGCTCATCGCGATCCACAACCGCACACCTGAGGACAAACGCTTCGTGCCGATCGCGCCGTGGTGATCGCTCGGGATCTCGGGCTCCAGTTTCGGTCAGAGTTTGCTGAACACTGTGCAACGCGGCGCCGCGACATGCGGCGCGGCTCAGCGAAGAACCAGCAGAATGCCCGCCGCGAAACCCGATCGCGACTCTCACGCTTCAGGAGACCGCCATGATCGAAATCCTCATCACCCTCGCCATCGGCCTCATCGCCGGCCTCGCCGGCATGCTGCTGTGGTGGGCGCTGCTGAGCGACTGGTGGCAAGGCGGCGCAAAGAAGCGCCGCTGCCCCAAGTGTGCATACGACATGAGCGGCACTTCCGGATTGAAATGCCCAGAGTGCGGACGCGTCGCGAAGAGCGAGCGACAGCTGCACCGGTCGCGCCGGCGGTGGCGGCTGGCGCTCGTCGCATTGGCCGCTCTCACACTCGCGTCACTGCTGCCCGTTGGGGTCAAGGTCTATCGGGAGGGGTGGCGATCGGTTCTCAGCAGCGAGCAGATCGCTTTCGTGCAGTCTCATCGCGGCCAATGGGACTACTCAGCACGGGGCTTTTGGCCACGTTTAAATCTCTGGTCAGAGAGCGCGGAGCAGACCGCTCTGGACCGATGGTTCTTGGCCGCCGCCGTTCGACGATACTGCAAGTTGCCCGACGCGACGCAGAACCCAAACTTTGGCAGCGACATCCAGCGAATGCTGCTCGGCGATGCGCCGGAGATCAACGCCGACGACATCCGCCAACTGCTCAGGAGCACCGCCGCAAGGCACACCTCAACGCGCAGCTCGACCACATCTCCCGGTGCATTCAAGCGCGTCAGCGTCGAGCAGTTCATTGCCCGATATGCGCCCGATCCAAACGCGAGCATGAGCTGGGAGGACTGGGCACGCCCGCCGGACGGCACAATCAGCGAGTGGTACGACCCACCCGCGCTTCGGCTACCGCGAACGATCTCGATCGAGCAAGCCGTGGAGCGAATGCTTCAAAGCAGCGACAACTCGCGCGAACTGGCGACGATGGTCGCGACCATGCGACGGCTTGGCTGCGGCGATGTGCTCGACGCGTACTGGCAGCGGGCCAAGACCGCGTCGATCGAGATCTGCACAAACGCCGCCACCGCGCTGTGCGACGACACGGGACAGGGCTCGTTTATCGATCGACAGCGGATCGCGCAAGAGGCGATCGAAGTTGCGCCAACGCCCGCCATCGGTTTGCGTCGGTTCGCCGCGCTCTGTCACGTGCTGCCCGATCCAGAGCCAACCATGTTGGATCTCGTGCAACGCGCCACCGCGGGTGACGTCGCCGAGGTGATGGATCCGAAGATGTTCCGGCTCGACTCCGTGCGATCCTCGACGCGCCTGTTCCGCGCCTTGGCGTCACACCGCACCGCCAACCCACACCTCGAACGGCTCGACGCCGCGGTGCTCAACCTGGACCTGACGCCAGATGGAGCGCTCGAACTGCTTCAGCGTGGCGAGCGCCCAGACCGCAGCGCCGTGCTCCTGCACATGTCGCGCCGCCTCTTCTTTTCCAAAGGTGATGAGTTTCTGCGATTCCGCCCGATCCTCGCGAAGATCGCCTCGGACCCGACGGAGTCCTTGAACGACCGCCACAACGCCATCACCGCCATCATCGACCGCACCACTCCGGAGCAACGCTCGCTCCCTGTCGCTGCGGAGTGACGCCGGGCCATCGATCCCGCGGGCCGCGTGGCTGGCGCGACGTGCAAACGTGCCGTGACGAACGCTCCGGATCGTGGGGCGGGCGCGCCCCCCCCGGGCCCGGGGCGC
>JAIEQQ010000708.1 GCA_019747615.1 Phycisphaerales bacterium | reverse complement strand
CGGTGCCGAAGCTGATGGCCAACGCCGCGGCGGGGCATATCTCGATTCGATTTGGATTGCAGGGGCCGGCGAGCACGCACGCGACGGCGTGCGCCAGCAGCGGGCACGCGATCGGCGACGCGGTCCACGCGATGCGACGGGGCGAGACCGATGTGATGCTGGTGGGCGGCGCGGAATCAACGGTCGGGCCGGTGTGCGTCGCGGCGTTCAGCGCCATGAAGGCGCTGAGCACGCGGAACAACGAGCCGACGAAGGCGTCGCGCCCGTTTGACAAGGACCGCGACGGGTTCGTGCTGGCCGAGGGGGCGGCGGTGCTGATCCTGGAAACCGAGGAGCACGCGCGGAAGCGCGGGGCGAAGATCGTCGGCGAGATCGTGGGCGTCGCCAATAGCTGCGATGCGCACCACATCACCGCCCCGGCGGAGGATGGCGCGGGGGCCAAGCGGAGCATGAAGTGGGCCCTGCGAGACGCGGGCCTGAACGCGACGCAGATCGAGTACATCAACGCGCACGGCACGAGCACGCCGCTGGGTGATAAGGCGGAAGTCACGGCGGTGCTGTCACTCTTCGGCGAGCATGCGCGCAAGAGCGCCGGGGGCAAGTGTCTGATGAGCTCGACCAAGAGCATGCACGGGCACGCGCTGGGCGCCAGCGGCGCGGTGGAGATGATCGCGTGCATGCACGCGGTGAACGAGGGCGTGATCGCGCCGACGATCAATCTTGACAACGTGGACGAGGGGATGGACGTGGATCTGGTGCCGCATCACGCGCGGGAGCGGCGGATCAAGTACGCGATGAACAACACGTTCGGCTTCGGCGGGCACAACTGCTCGGTGATTGTGGCGAGGTATGAGTGAGCGGAAAGGCCGAGGGTGGGCGGAGATGACTGCTGAGGCCTCTGCGCGTTGCGCAGTATCATGACTCGATGACGGATCGAACGCGCGCTTGCAGAAGCGGCACGATGTCGGCGGCGAACCATGGGTTTCTCTTGAGCCACATCTGATTTCTTGGCGACGGATGCGGCAGTACTGCTCGCGTTGGGAGCAACTGCGGGGCGTGCCGCACGCCCTCGGTCAGGCTTGGGACTTCGGTTGCGAGGTAGCGTGCGAGCGGGTATCTGCCGATGTAGATTGTGAGCTGCACGTTCTTCATGAGCGGGAGGATCTGCGGGTGCCAGAGGGGGGCGCACTCTGGGCGTGGGGGGCTGTCGCCGCCGGGGGCTTTGCCGGGATAACAGAAGCCCATCGGCACGAGCGCGACGATGGAATCGTCATAGAACTGCTGATCCGTCAGCCCAAGCCAGGATCGCAGTCGGTTGCCGCTGGCGTCGTTCCAAGGCTTGGCGGAGATGTGCGCGACGCGACCGGGCGCTTGCCCGATGATGAGGATGCGTGATTTGGCGGACGCGGCCAAGAGCGGGCGCGGCTCCTCCGGCAAAAACTTCTCACACACGCGACAGGCACGCGCGCTGGCCACGATCGGGAGCAAGTTGGATCGTGAAGAACTGATCTCTTTCCGATGCCGCACGCCAGCGGATGTCACTCGGTCCCCCTGGGGGCATCTCACATCCGCGTGAGACGTCTGATTCACATCCCGAGTGCGAAGTGCGACCGTCGCGATCCGCGTCAAGCGGGCCTGAACGGTACCGGCATGGCGCTCTTCTAGCGTCGTGAGCGTCCAAACCGATCGTCAAGAAGCGGCGTTTGTCCAAGCGGTAAACGTTTGCGGTCATCAACGTATCGATTTGTACTGTCGCGGCTTGTCGCCATGACGTCACGCGTCCGGCTTCGCCGACGCCTTGAGAATGAAACACGAAGGAAACCGAGTATGAGCCAGACTGACCTGAAGACTTTGGATGTTCAACTGAACGACATGACCCGCCAGGGCAAGATCCTC
Source organism: Phycisphaerales bacterium (assembly GCA_019747615.1). The sequence goes on along the minus strand of JAIEQQ010000708.1, from coordinate 2,603 downwards.
GAAGCTCTCGCGCAGTTCTACGACGAGGCTTGCACCTTTCAAGAGGGGAATCAGCCGGGCCGAATCGGGAGGGCGGCGCAGCACGCGCACCTGAGCGCGTTCTTTGCGACGCTGAAGTCGTTCAATGGCGCAACCCTGCACACGCAGACCACTGGCGAGAACTCGTCGATCGCCGAGTGGACGTTTGACATGACCGGCCCCGACGGCCCGATCCTGTGGAACGAGATTCTGTCGCGCCGGTGGCGCAACGGCAAGGTGATCAGCGAGCGGTACTACACCGCCGCGTGATCGACGGAGCGATGCCGGCTGCGGCGCGCTCTTGAGCATAGAAGATCTCGCGGCCCCGCGCATCGCTGATGCGCTGGGGCCGCTTTCTTTTGTGATGTCCCATGACCCATGACCAATGCCCCACGCCTCACGCCTTTGGCGTGGCACGGATTTTGTCGACGGTGTTTGTTGTGCTGCGGCCGGGGACGACATCGACGAGGACGACGCGGCCGCCGTGGGATTTGACGTGGGCTGCGCCGGGGATGGAGTCTTCGTCGTACTGGGCGCCTTTGACGAGGATGTCGGGGGTGATGGCTTCGATGAGGCGCTGCGGGGTGTCCTCGCTGAAGATGATGACGGCGCCGACGCATTCGAGGGCCGCGATCACGCCGGCGCGTTCGTCCTGATCGCGGACGGGGCGGCCGGGGCCTTTGAGTTTGCGGACGCTCGGGTCGTCGTTGATGGCGACGACGAGGAAGTCGCCGAGCTCGGCGGCGCGTTGGAGCGTGGAGACGTGGCCGAGGTGGAGCAGGTCGAAGCAGCCGTTGGTGAAGACGACGGATGGGCGTGCGCCGGCGGGCGTGGTGGTGTGACGGAGGGCGTCGATCTCGATGCGGAGTTGGTCGAGGGTGCGGAGCTTGGAGTGCTCGGACTTTTCGCGACGCAGGAGATCGCGGTGGATGCGTTCCAGCGGGATGGGGACGCAGCCGAACTCTTCGACTTCAAGGCCGGCGGCGGCGTTGGCGAAGCGCACGGCGTCAAACCAGTTGATGGCGTTGGCGCGAGCGCCGGCGAGAGCGGCCAGGACCATGTCGCCGGCGCCGGTCACGTCGTAGATCGTGCGTGCGGTGGTGGGCACGGCCTGGGCTTCGGCGTCGGGTTCGAGCAGGAGCGCGCCGGATTTGTCGAGGGTGATGACGGCGGCGGCGAGATCGAGCGAGGTGAGCAGGTGCTGGGCGATGTCGGCGTAGTCCTCGGTGCGGGCGCGGTGACGCGCGGGTGGGCGAGTGGGTTCGGGGCCGGTGCCGCGGGAGGCGGTCTCGGATTCGGCGCGGTTGGGGGTGATGGTGGTGGCGCCGCGGTACTTGGCGTAATCGGCGAGGGGCGCGGGATCGACGAGGACTTCGATCGCGTGATGGTGGCACAGCGCGATGACCTGGCGGCAGAGCTCGGGCGTGCAGACGCCCTTGTTGTAGTCTTCGATGCAGACGACGATCGGGAGTTTGAGCGTGAGAGCGATCTGCAGCTCGCGTTCGAACGCGGCGATGAGTTGGCGGGTGATGTCGGCGGTGGCGGGATCGCGAGACTCGTAGTCGAGGCGGAACATCTTTTGAGCGTGGCGGTGCTGGGCCAGGCCGATGATCGAGCGCTTGACGGTGGTGGGGCGCGAGGCGTCTTCGAGCACCGAGCGCGACTCGACTCGATGGGTGGTTAAGAGCTCGCGGAGGCGCTGGCCGGCGTGATCGGCGCCGACGAGGCCGACTGCGGCGACGGAGCCCTTGAGCGCGATGAGATCAAGGCAGACGTTGGCGGCGCCGCCGGGGCGCTGCTCGGTGTGCTTGACGAGCAGCACGGGGACGGGCGCGTCGTTGGCGAGGCGATCAGCATCGCCGGAGCAGGTCTCGTCGAGCATGAAATCGCCGAGGACGATGGCGTGGAACGGTTTCCAGCGGGCGAGGGCTTCGAGGAGTTGGGACATGGGGGGAGGGTAGGGGAAGGGGAGTGGCAGAGTGGCAGAGTGGCAGGGTGGCAGAGTTGCAGAGGCCCGAAGTGCCGAGTGCAGAGGGCGTGGTTCTGGCGCGATGGGAGCGCTGTGGTGGAACTTCTGGCGCTGAGCTGCGAACGTGTGAGCATGGAAGCTCGCGATGTTGTGATGAAGCCGGTTCCGAAGCGTCGGTGGACGCGGCTGCTGGTGACTCGGCGAGCGTTGCTTCGGATCGTTGTGCTGCTGGCTGTGCTGGTCTTGCTGGTGCTCGGGCTGGGGTGGTACGGGACCGCGATGCCGGGGCGGTCGTATCGCGGTGCGCTGCCGGCGTTGACGGTTGAGCAGAAGGCGCTCTCGACGGCGCTGGAGGCGCATGTGCGCGTGCTGGCCGGTGAGATCGGGGCGCGGAGCATGTTCTGGGCTTCGAAGCAGGCGCAGAGCGCCAAGTACTTGCGCGATCAGTTGCGTGGCGCCGGGTACGCGGAGGTGCATGAGACCTTCGCCGAGCGCGGCGGGCGCACGCCGAATCTGGAAGTGGTGCTCACAGGGACCAAGCCTGGGCTCGCGTGCGTGGTGATCGGTGCGCACTACGACGCGTATCAGGGCACACCGGGCGCGGATGACAACGCGT
>JAIEQQ010000127.1 GCA_019747615.1 Phycisphaerales bacterium | reverse complement strand
ACAACATCCTTGAGGGCAAGGTCGTCGGCTTCGCTGGCGATGACATCGTCGTCGAGATCGGCCTCAAGAGCGAGGGGCACATCCCGCGCGAAGAGTTCGACGGCGCCGAGGTCAAGATCGGCGACAAGATCAATATCTGGCTCGACAAGATCGAGGGCAAGGACGGTCTCGTTGAGGTCTCCAAGCGCAAGGCCGATCGCCACATTAACTGGCAGCGTCTGATCGACTCGACCCACGAAGGCGACGTCGTCGAGGGCAAGGTCACCCGCAAGATCAAGGGTGGTTTGCTTGTCGATATCGGCGTGCCGGCGTTCCTCCCGGCCAGCCAGGTGGACGTGCGTCGTCCGGCGGAGATCGGCGACTTCATCGGCCGCACCGTGCGTGCGAGCGTGCTGAAGATCGACCTTGAGCGGAAGAACATCGTCGTCAGCCGTCGCAAGCTCATCGAGGACGAGCGCGACATCGCCAAGAAGCGTCTGATGGAGACCCTCAAGGAGGGCGACATTGTCAACGGCGAGGTCAAGAACATCGCCGACTTCGGCGCGTTCATCGATCTCGGCGGTATCGACGGCCTGCTGCACATCACCGACATGTCCTGGGGCCGGATCAACCACCCCAGCGAGATGCTCAAGATGGGCCAGAAGGTCGAGGTCAAGGTCCTCAACATCGATCGCGAGAAGGAGAAGATCGCCCTGGGTCTCAAGCAGCGCGAGGCTTCGCCCTGGGAAGAGATCGAGCAGAAGTACCCCGTCGGCTCGAAGGTGCACGGCGCCGTGGTCAACATCGTGTCGTACGGTGCGTTCGTCCGCCTCGAGGACGGCATCGAGGGCCTCGTCCACATCTCCGAGATGTCATGGACCCGCCGCATCAACCACCCGTCGGAAGTCCTGCAGCCGAATCAGGAGGTCGATGTCGTCGTCCTGGAGATCGACAAGAACAAGCAGGAAATCAGCCTCGGCATGAAGCAGATCGAGGTCAACCCCTGGGAGTTGGTCAGCGAGAAGTACCCGCCCGGCACCGTCATCGAGGGCACCGTCCGCAACCTCACCAACTACGGCGCGTTCGTCGAGATCGAGCCGGGCATCGACGGCCTGCTGCACGTCAGCGACCTGTCGTGGACCAAGAAGGTCACGCACGCCAACGAGGCGCTCAAGAAGGGCGATCAGGTCCGCTGCGTGGTGCTGGATGTCGATCGCGACAAGCAGCGCATCGGCCTGGGAGTCAAGCAGCTCACCGAGGATCCGTGGCTCAACGCCATCCCCGAGCACTACAAGCCCGGCATGGTCGTTCGCGGCAAGGTGACCAAGGTCACCAACTTCGGCGTCTTCGTCGAGCTTGAGTCGGACCTCGAGGGTCTGCTCCACATCTCCGAGCTCTCGGATCAGAAGATCGAGAACCCGCAGGACGTGGTCAAGATCGGCGACGAGGTGGATGTCAAGATCCTCCGCGTGGACACGCAGGACCGCAAGATCGGCCTCTCGCTCAAGCGGGCGCAGTGGGGCGATACGACCGGCGGCGAGAACACGGGCTCTGGTCCGCAGGCCGCGGGCAACCGAGATGCCAACAAGGGCACCCGCGCCCCCAGCCCGACCAAGGGCGGCATGGACAGCCACGGCGCCATGGGCACCGACAAGATCACGTTCGGCAAGAACTGATCTGCGTCGGAAGGCACTGGGCACTGGGCATCAGGCACCGGTGACGGCTTTTGAGATTTGAACGAACCCCGGCTCGCAGGAGCCGGGGTTTTTCGTTTCGCGACGAATGAGGCCGTGTACACGGAGGACGCGGAGGGACGCGGAGGGGAGAGGGGAGGAGAGAGTGGAACGTCAGAGGGGCGAAAAGCGCCCATGAACCGAGATCGACCGCTCGAACTCTCGCACGCGGGCTCTGAGTTCAATTTCGCGTCCGCCGCGATCGTTGTCCGCGTCGTGAGCGTTGCTCACTATGCTTCGCGATCTGTCTCTGCGCTTTGTGCATCGAACTTGGAGCTCGCCCCAATGACAATCCCCCCCACTGCCTCGTCATCGGTTCCCCCCGTCACGCTCGATCGTGCCGCGATTGATGCGCTCCAGCGCCGGGTGAAGGTACTCGCCGACGCCAGCGGCCTGTTCGGCGTCGGGATCGTGGCCGAGGGCGTGCTTTCGTTCGAGGCCCTCGGTGCCGGGGGGAGCGCTTCGTATCGCCTGTTTGCCGATGCGGGGCGCGTCTGGATCGCGCTTGTCACGCCCGATCGATATCTCAGCCAGTCCATCGAGCAGGATCTCGTTCACACCGGCGACAAGATTGGCGATCTGCTGCACGATGAGCTGATCGATGTCGATCATCCCGCGCCCTATCGCCCGGTCGTCGAGCACTTCCGTGATCCGGCCAAGCTCTTCACTTTTCGCTCGGCCATCCCGGCGGCGGATCTCACGGCGGGCGCGACGCTTGACAGCCCGGCGGTCGCCGAGCGTCTGTGGCTGACGCTCAAGGCGTATCAGGCGTGCTTCGTGAACCTTGGCGGGATGAACGAGGGCGAGTGATCACGCGGCCTTATCGCGCGGCGCACATGTTCATCGTGCGCGAGGAATGTGCGTTCTGTGTACCAAACGAAAAACCGCCCAGCGAGACGGGCTCGGGTGGGCGGTGGTTGAGTGCTTTGGGGCCTGTTGAGTGGCGACGCGAGTTGCGACTCGATCGCCGACTGACTTTGCTCAGCCCTTCTTTGCCGGGTCTGCGGGCTTCTCGGTCGTGGGCTTGGTCTTCTCGGCGGGCTTGCTGTCGGTCGGCTTCGTGTCTGCCGGCTTGGCGTCGGCGGGCTTCTTCGTGTCCTTCGGCGCATCCTTCGCGGCTTCGTCGAGCGCCTTCTGGATCACGGACTTCATGTCCTTGTAGTGGTTCGGGCCGTAGCCCGACTCGGCGAAGACGATCTTGCCCTTGGCGTCGATGATGTAGAACGCGGGGATGCCGCTGAGGCCGTGCTGCGTCGCGAGATTGTCGGCGCCGAGCAGCAGGCCGTAGGTGAACTTCTGCTCGTTCATGTAGTCCTTGGCCTTGTCCGCTGCGCTCTTGACGAGGACCTTCTTGTTGGTCTTCGGGTCGGTCTTCATCTCGTCGCGTTCCCAGGTGTTCAGGCCGTAGACGACGACGTCTTTGCCCTTGAAGTCATTGTGCAGCTTCTGCATGTCGGGCATGGCCTTGCGGCACGGGCCGCACCAGGTGGCCCAGAAATCCATGACCACGACCTTGCCCTTGAGGTCCGCGAGCTTGACGGTCTTGCCGTCGGCGTCCTTGAGCGACCAGTCGATCGCCTTGTCGCCGACCTTCGGCCCGGCGGATTTTGGCTCGTCCTTCTCTTTCTTCGTCTCGCGCTGTTTGAGCTTCACGCCCGGCGTCGGGGCGGGGCCCTGGGCGAGTGACTCGGCGGCGAGGCCACCGGAGAACGCGGCGGCAACCAGACAGATCTTGAGAATGCGGGACTTCATGTGGATCGACTCCTGGCGGCGCGCTGGCCGCGGGTTTGGGGGCGGGGGCGGATGAGAAATGGCGACGAATGAACGGATCGCAGATGAGCACACGAAAGACGAATGGTACTGCGGAAGGGGAGAAGTCGGGTCGAGCACTCCGCATTCTCGATCCGGCAGCAGCGTTCGACTCTCAATTTGGACGCTCGGACCGCTCAGGAGTTGCGGGGAATCTCGGCAGATTCCCCCAATGCCCTTCAGATTTGGTGTCTGCTCGTACGTTTGCGGCATCGCTGCAGGGCTCAGCGATGATCGCCGGGCCGTTGACTTTGGCCGCGCGGAGTGTCACTATTCACTCGAATGACCCGCGGCGTGAAGAACTCGACTGGTTGGCGTTGGTGGCCCGATCTCCACACGGTGGCCCCCCACGCGCGGTCGTGCTGATCCCCTCGGCATCTCCCCTGGAACCGTGATCTGCTTCGGGCCACCGCAAAATTCGGTGGCCCGCGTTGTTTCGTGTTTGGTTTGATCCTTCAACCGCCGTGGCTCGGCCTCATTCGCCGATACACACATGCCCCGGATCGACGACGCCATGAAACCGCCCTTTGACATCCTGGCCGACACGGACACGCCCGTGTCGGCGTTCCGCAAGCTGCGCGCGTTCGAGCCTGCGTTCCTGCTGGAGTCCGTCGAGGGCGGGCAGAGGCTCGCCCGCTACTCGTTCATCGGCCTCGGCGTCGCGGCGTCGCTGCGACTGGATCACGATGGCCTCAGCGTTGACGGCGGCGCTCCGGTGTCGGTCGCAACGGGGGTTGAAGGACGTGACGCGGTCTTCGGCGCGCTGCGAAGCGCGATCGCTCGCGCGCCGGCGCTCAGCGCCACCGGCCTTGTTCCCGGCTCGATCCCGCTGGCCGGCGGGCTGGTGGGCATGATCGGTTACGACTTCATCCGGCGCGTCGAATCGCTCGGCCCGGCACGCCCA
>JAIEQQ010000051.1 GCA_019747615.1 Phycisphaerales bacterium | reverse complement strand
GCGGCCCAGCCCTTGACGGGCGTCATGCGGAGCACGCTGGGGCACTGCTTGGCGATCTCGAGCGCCTCACGGTATTTGAGCTGGATCTGCTGCGGGCTGAAGCGGTTGGGCGCCTCGCGCGGGTTCCGCGGGAAGACGACAAAGCGCGAGGCGCCGAAGTTCTCGAACTCCTTGAGCACGTAGGCACGCAGGCCCTCCGTGCCGCCCACGATGGCGATCGTGCTGGCCACGCCGATGACGATGCCCAGCGTCGTGAGCAGCGCGCGGACGCGATTGGCCCAGAGCTGCCCGAGCGCCAAAATCAGCGTCTGGAGCAGGACCTGCGGGATGGTGAAGATCCCGCTCATCGCGCTGGCTCCTGCGCCGATGGCACCGTTGCCGCTCCCGCACCCGCGGCCCCAATCGTCGGCGCGCCCGTCGCGCTCTCAACAGATCCGTGCAGTTCCATCGCCTGGCGCATCATCGTCTTGAGATACTCACCGTGAATCGGGTCCAATCGGCGCGGCCAATCGCTGAAGATCTTGCCGTCACGCAGTCGAATGATTCGCTCGGCGTTCGCCGCGACATCTTCCTCGTGCGTCACCACGACGATCGTCTGCCCCTGCTGGTGCAGTTCCTTAAAGAGCGCGATGATCTCCTCGCTCGTCTTGCTGTCCAGCGCCCCCGTCGGCTCGTCGGCAAGCAAGATACTGGGCGAGTTCACCAGCGCCCGCGCGATCGCGACACGCTGCTTCTGCCCGCCGGAGAGCTGGTTCGGCCGATGGTCCATGCGATCAGCCAGCCCGACGCGCTTCAGCGCCTCGGCGGCACGCTTGCTCGCGCCAAACCACTTCCCCGGCGCGTACATCAACGGCAGCGCCACATTCTTGAGCGCCGTTGCCCGGGGCAACAACTCAAAGCTCTGAAACACAAACCCGATCTCCTGATTCCTCACACGCGCCAGCGCCGCGGCGTCGAGCGAATCCACACGGCGCGAGTTCAGCACGTACGAACCCGTCGTTGGTTGATCCAGGCACCCGATAATGTTCATGAGCGTGGACTTGCCGCTGCCGCTTGGGCCCATGATCGCGACGAACTCGTTCTTCTTGATCTCAAGATCGACGCCGCGGAGCGCGCGCACACGCTCCTCACCCACGATGTACGTCTTCTCAACCTTTCGAATGGAGATCGTCACGCCAGCGCCTCAGTCTCGTCCTCCGGACCCGCCGACGCGCCAGAATCAAGCTCATCGTCGTCGTCGTCATCGGGCACCATTGACACCGGCTTGGAGCCGTTGTCAGTCTTGGCGCCCTCCTCAGAAACCTCCGTCCCGGTCTTGAGCGTCGTCAGGGCGCGGAACGGCCCGACGATCACGCGTGCGCCAACATCCAGCCCCGCCTCGATGATCGTGTGCGTCAGGTCGCTCGGGCCGGTCTTCACGACCACCGCCCGCGCTTTGGCACTCGGCGTCCCCGGATCGAACAGGTAGACCACCTGCGTGATCGCCTTCGTTCGGTCCACCAGCGGGCCGTTGATCAGCTCACTCGGCAGATCGTCCACCTTGCGATCGACGATTGCCTGGCTCGGCACCTTCGTCACGCCCGTGAATCGCTGGACCTCGATATCCGCGTTCGCTGTGAGGCCGCTGGCAAAGATCAGCTCCTTCGGCTTGTCCACCAGCACCTCGACCTCGAAGTACCCGGTGCCGTCGCGATCCACCTGCCGCTTCAGGCCCACGCGCTCCACCTTGCCCGCGAACGACCGCCCCGAATACGCGTTCGCGAACACGCGGCACGTCTGGCCCGCCTTCACCGGCGCGATGTTCGACTCATCCACCCGCGCCTTCATCAGCATCGTGTTCAGGTCCGCGATCTCCATGATCACGCTGCTGGCGTTGTTCAGCGTGCCGACCACGACCAACTCCCCCACCTCCGCGTTGAGCTTCGTGATCGTCCCGTCAAACGGCGCGACGATCGTCGTGTTCTCAAGGTCCTTCGTCGCGCGCAGGATGTTCGCCTTGACCTGTTCCACGCCGTGACGACTGGACTCAACCGCCGCTCGCGCCCGCAACATGCGCTCCTGGGCCTCTTCGACATTCGCCTTCGTCTCGTCGTCGGTCTTCAGCAGCGATTCGCGCCGCTTCATATCACGATCGGCCTGCTCGTACGAGGCCTCGTTACCACGCAGGCGGGCCTGCTCGCCGCGGAGTTGCGCTTGGGCGCTCTCGAGCGACGCCGCGAGGTCGCGCGAGTCGAGCCTCACGACGACTTGGTCCTTGCGAACGTACTCGCCCTCGCGAAATGGCAGGTCGGTGATTCGGGCGATCACCTGAGCCGAGATCTGGACCTTGGTTTTGGGCTCGATCGAGCCGGGGGCGTTGACGACGCGTGTGACATCGCCGCTGGCCACGGCTTCGACGCGGACCTCCACCGGCTTCTGCTGGAGCACCGACGCCTTGAACCACTCCTTCACGCGCGCGTCCTTGGACGCGAAATATCCGCCCACGCCGCAGACAATGACCGAAGCAACGAACGCGATCGCCAACCACTTCCACACAGTCCGGTACTCCATCTCGCCCTGGGCCCGCGCCCGAGCGGCTCAATCAACAACCAAACGCCCACGCCAAGTCGCGGGCGCTCGCTCCGACGAGCGCACGAGCGACCGCCCCCGCGTCAACCGACGCAGGCACCACTGTATAGGGACCGCCGGGCCGCGGGTTTCGGATTCGCTGGCCAGCGTGTTGCGCTCGCCGGCGGCTGCGCCGGGCTCGCGCAAAGAAATGTGGGCCGTTGCGCAAAGATCGACCGATGCAACTCTTCACGCGAGGTCATGGCGCGGCCAAGGCCGCGACCCACCCTCAATACACGTCCCGTTCCGCCTCAAGCACCCACGCCCCCCCGCACCCCCCCGCACCCTCCCCGCACCCCCAGCCAACCTCCAGGAGTCGCGCACATGGCCGATCGTCAAGAGCAGCTCACCGTCATCGGGGCCGACACGCTCGTCCGCGGCGAGATCATCGCCCAGTCCGCCTCGTACATCCTCGGCAAGGTCGAGGGCAACATCGTCGCCCACGCGCCGCTCCAGATCGGCCTCGGCGCCGTCTGCAAGGCCAACATCCAGGGCACCAGCATCGTCGTCGAGGGCACCGTTGAGGGCAACGTCATCGCCAGCGAGAAGCTGGAGCTCAAGCCCACGGCGCTGATCAAGGGGGATATGACCGCCGCGAAGCTCACCGTGACCGAAGGTGCCGCGTTCACCGGTCACTGCGCTGTCGGTGCAGATGCCGTCGCGACCGCTCAGCAGCTTGCCAATCACCAGGGCACCCAATCGCCGACGGCCCGCACGGCCGCGCAGCCCAACGGCATCTACAGCAACGGCGCGACGAGCAACCGCTCGACCGTCACCACAACCGAGCACGTCGATTCGGCGCTTGCTGGCCTGGAAGCCAAGCTCGCCGGCTTCAACAAGTCACGCGCGACGGCGGAAGTGAGCTGAGGAGGAGCCTTCAGCCGACAGCTTTCAGCCTTCAGCAATCGGCAATCGGCAATCGGCAGCCGGGAATCTGTAGCGATATCGCATGCGGCATGTGTGTTTTCAGCCCGAAGGGCTGGCCGCACGTAGCCGGGGGTGGAGCGAGTCTTCGAGCGACACCCCCGGAAGCTCAAGCGAGATCACTCGCACCCCGAAGGGGTGCACGACGCGCCGCGCCTTCACGCGACGCTCAGCGACATTTTGTCTCCCACGAAGTCGCGGTCCTCGGTTGGCCGCGGGCGTGGCGTCGCCTTGGGTCGGCGAGAGGCAGGCGGGACGCCTGCCCCACACTCAGCACTCAGCACTCATCGCTCAGCACTCCACCGCTTGGCCCGTCGTTTGCGTCGGCTCGGCTATGCCCTCTGCCGATACTCGTACGGTTCTGTGTGTTTGCTGCGCCTCGTGGTTCCGCGTGCCGGAGGCCGCGATGGTGCTGACGTGCCCGTGCTGCTACAAGCGTGTGCGGGTCGAGGACATCACGATCGACACCGTTGATCATCGTCATCGGCTGGAGACGTGCGGCGTGCTGCGAGTGCGGCGGCGGGCGGTCTTGAACGCCGGCGAGCTGCGGGTCGGGGCCGCGATCATCGTCGAAGACGGCGGGCGTGTGCAGACGCGAATCGCCAGCAGCTTCAAACTCCAGCTTCACGCCCGCGCTCAGTGGGCCGGCGATTGCGAGGCGGCGTATCTCACGATCGACCCCGGGGCGATCGTCGAGTCCGGGCGATTCACGATCACGCCGCCGGCACAACTGGCGCCGCCCACGTCCGGTGCCCTCGAGATCATCACACGCCCGAACCCCGCGCTCATCGCCCGACCGGCCTGAGCGGGCGATCGACACACCGCCGGGGGTGGGGGCGATTCCCTTTGCAGCCAGAGACGCCTTCGGATCGATACACAGAC
>JAIEQQ010000070.1 GCA_019747615.1 Phycisphaerales bacterium | reverse complement strand
ACACGATCGTGCCGCTGAAGATGTACTTCAAGAACGGCTACGCCAAGTGCCTGATCGGCGTGGGCACCGGCAAGAAGGAACACGACAAGCGCCAGACGATCCGCGAGCGCGAGAGCAAGCGCGAGATCCAGCGCGCCGTCAGCAAACGGGTGAACTAACTCGCAACGTCTCACGCCGCCACGGCGCGTCACGCCGCCTGATGACCGCCGATGATCGGAGCACCGGCCCCCGGTGGCCTTGTCGGCGTGCGTTGAACGTCACGCACCAGCCCACGCACGCGCACCGGATTTGACGGCACGACGAACGGCTCAGTGCAGATGCCGAACTCCAGCCGCGAGAGATCGCACTGCCCCGCCTGCGGCAGCGAGCTTCGAGCGCCCAGCAGCGCGTCGTTCGCCTCGCGCCCAATCATCACCGCCCACGGCGCAAACAAGACTGGTCGGGTGATCACGATGAGGCTCCTTCGTATGAGCCTCATCGACGCGAACCCACCGGCACTCAATCGCCCGCTGGCGGCGCACCAGCAGCGCAGCGAAACCCAGCCGCGACACCCGTTGCCGGTTCCCAGCCTTCTCACTTCCGTGTCTTCTCGGACGCTGAAGCCGAAGCCTCAGATCCCGCCCTTGCCGCCCCGCACCAGACGAACGGCGGCCCGCGCCCGCTCCAGCTCCTTCGCCGCGCGATCACGCCCGACCTTGTCCGTCGGCTTGTTCGACTCGGCCTTGCTCAGGGCGCTCTCGGTCTCGCCGGCCGTCAACGACTCCGCCGGAGTCGCGCGCGATGTCAGCAGCGTCAGCTTCGCACCCACCATGTGGGCAAAGCCCTCTTCGATCAGGAACGAACGCGTCCCGCCCGCACCCTTGGACGAATCCGCCACGTCCACACGCAGCGCACCGATCCCAAGCTTCATCACCAGCGGGGCGCGGCCGGGCAGGATGCCCACCATGCCGTCGTGGGCAGGAAACTGCACGCCCGCGGCCGGGATATCAAGAACTTTGCCCTGCGGCGTCGTGAGCGTGAACTGGAAGCTTTTGCCGGCCATGAAACGTTCCTCCGAAGTACCAAGACCCGCCCCGCGGGCCCGACCATTCAACGCCAGCCCCCACCCCTCCCACCCGCCCCCGTCCGTCCTCGCACCCGGCGTGGGCTTGCCGGGTGAGGGGGGTGAGGGGGTGCGGGGTCAAGGATAGCAACCACACAGCCGCCAGACACGCCACCCACTGACCGCCGCCTCATTCCGCCGCGCCTTCGCGTACGCTGACCTCCGCCACCATGTCCCGAAGCGCTTGGATCCTGATCGGCCTCACCCTCGCGCTGGCGATCGCGGCGGTCCTTCGCCTCAACGTCGGCCAGCCGCGCGCCGCCCTCGACGCCGACGCCTGGGAGGCGATCACCGCCCTGCGAACTCAGCGAGCGTTCCTCGCCGGCACGGTCGGTGCCGCCCTGGGCGGCGCGGGCGTGCTGCTGCAGTACCTCCTCCGCAACCCTCTGGTCTCGCCCGATGTGATGGGCCCCTCCAGCGGCGCGTCGCTCGGCGTCATGATCTCGATCGCCATCTGGCCCGCGGGCATCGGCTTCGGCTCGCTGGCATGGCAGGCTGGCCCCGCGCTCACCGGCGCGATGGTGGCAATGCTCCTGATCACGCTGCTGGCCCGCCGTCGCACGGGGCTTGACCCCGGCGTGGTGATCATCACCGGCGTGGTCGTCTCGATCATGTGCGGCGCGGGCGTCGTCTTTGTCCAGCACCTGATCAATGCCACCTCGCTCAGTGGGCGGTCGCTGGCGCTGCTCGTCGGGGCGATCAGCGACGAGACGCCGCGTGGTCACATCGTCTTCGTCGCGTATGTCACCGCCCTTATCGTCGGCATCGGCTGCGCGATCGGACGAACACTCGACGCGATGTCGATGAGCGAGGACGAGGCGACTTCGGTGGGCGTGCCGCTGGCCCGCACGCGGGCGATCGTCTTCGTCGGCGCCGGCGTACTCACCTCCGGCGCCGTGGTCCTCGCGGGGCCGGTGGGCTTCGTCGGCCTTATCGCGCCGCACATCGTGCGACTCATGCTCGGAACGGGCGGATCGCCGCGACGCCAAGACTTCATCACGCGCCACATCGGGCGCGCTGGCACGCTGCTCATCGGCTCGTGCCTTTGCGGCGCAGCGCTCCTGATCCTGGGCGACACCGGCGTGCGCGCCATCGATCTCGGTGCCGGGCGCATGCCCATCGGCGTGATCACCGCCCTCTTGGGCGGGCCGCTGCTCATCGCGCTTCTTGGGCGATCAGGGGGCGGGGGGGGCGGGGCTGCAACGCGGGCGTAATCAACGCGGGCGTCGCGCCCGCGGCTTTCCCGTGCGTCGCGACGATCTCCTTCCACGCCGAGGCGAAGTTCACCAGCAGCTTCTCGTTGGTCGCTCGCAGCGCATCCATCTCCGCGGCGTACGCCGCCGAGCTCCGGCCCCACATGTTGCTGATGCGTGAGCCCTCGGCCTGCGCGTTCAGCGTCGCAAACTGGTAGCTCGTTCGAACATCAACCAGCAGCGCCACGGCGCTCGCGGTATACGCCGCGCTGGAATCCGGCACGACGCCCAGCGACGCCAGCCCGATCAGCGGAACCGTGCCCGTCGGCGTGCGGCTCGTGCGCACCTCATAGATCAACAGCATGTCGGCATTCAGCCGCAGCGCCGCACGGCGGAGCTGCGAAACCGTCGATCCGGCGGCATGCTCGGTGTCCAACAACGTGATCGGCGCGACCTTCCGGATCTGCTCGTTGTCACCAATGGGCGTCACATCAAACGACGACATCATGCCCGCGGGCGCCAGCCGGAGCGAGCCGTCGTACGCGCGCGTCACGCATGCAACCGCAACCACCGCAGGGAATCGCACTCTCGACGGCGCCGAACCGACAAACTCGCCGGCGGTCGTCGCCATCAGGACGGGGTGGCCCTCATCGGCGTATGCGCCGTTGTTCACGTAGGAGCGATTCGGGGCGCAGCCGCCGACGATCGCCAGCGAGCCGATCGACAGCGCCGCCGCCGCGATCGCCAGCGCCGAAGAACGCGATCTGCGGCGTCGGCTCGGGTGGCGCTTGACACACGGAAACAGCCCATCGAAATCAGCAGTCTTCGTATTCACGTTCAACCTCCGGACAGTGCCCCATCGCGAGAACCACACGTTCCCCGCGACGATGAAGGCGCACGCACGCCCCGAAGGTTCACCGCATCCACGAGATTTCGATCACGCGATAGAAACGAGCCCAGCGGCCCCGATCAGAACTCCGGGAGCCGCGCGTCCGCCTGCGCGACGCGAGCCTCCAGGTGCGCCCGCACCCGCGCCCAATCCGAAGGCAGCACGCTGAACATCACCGTGTTACGCACGTACCCGCTGGCGGTGATCCGATGCGCCCGCAACACGCCCTCGCGCACCGCGCCGAACTTCGCCATCGCGCCCTGACTTCGAACGTTGCGCTCGTCGGTCTTCAACGTCACCCGCACGCAGCCAAGCACACCAAACGCGTGCTCCAGCAGCAGCAGCTTGCACTCGGGGTTGACGCCAGTCGCTCGGACCTGCGGCGCATACCACGTCGCGCCGATCTCCACGCACCGGTTCTTTGCGTCGATGTCCATGTACGACGTCGAGCCCAGCACGCGATCGCCCGATGCACTCAGTACCGTGAACACGCGCGACTTCGAGTTCTCGCGATACGCCCGCATGTACGCCGCGAAGGCCTCCGCCGACGCATCGGCCGGCGCCGAGAGGAACAAGTCAAACGTGTCCAGCGGCGTGATGCGGTGCAGCTCGCCGTCGTGCGCCGCAGTGTTCGGCACGAGTTTCACGATTCGCCCCGAAAGCGTCGGTGTTTCCGTCAGCATCGCCGAGCGTATGTGCGACCCGGCCATCGCGCCGGCCCGATGCGCCCGGTCACACGACCGCCAGAGCCCGGCGCCGCGCCACCAGCCGCCCAATGACCCTAGCATTCGGCCATATCGCCGCGATCCCGCTGCACGTGCGTTCCGTTCTTGCCCGCCTCCGGCCCCGTGCCCCGCTCGCTTCGCCGCTGACTTCCGGAGCTTCCATGCCAAACGATCGCGAACCCACCGACCCGCGCAGCTACTCCGCGATCGCGACAGACTTCGTCGTCAACCATCGTCTGAATCTCAAGATGGACCTGCCCACCGATCGCGAAGCGGTCATGGGCCTCTTCGATCGCGTTCGCCGATCGTTCCCGGCGATGGACCGCTTCAAGCGCAGCCAGAGCACGCTCACGCTGGAGTCTGAAGTCGCCGAGGGCACCGGCACTGGCGAGCAGCTCTGGATGAGCCTCCGCAAGAACAGCATCCGCAGCGGTGCCGCCAACCCCTCTTCAACCAAGGGTGCCTACGGCCTGCACACCACCGTGCTCGAAGT
>JAIEQQ010000202.1 GCA_019747615.1 Phycisphaerales bacterium | reverse complement strand
TGATCCCCACCGGGATCCGGCTCGCCGCCCACGCGTCCCACTCCCAGATGTGCCGATCCGTGCCGCAGATGCCGGCCTTGGCCACCTTGATCAACACATCGCGAGGCCCCGGCGTCGGCACCGCCCGCGTCGCATCAAGCCGAAGCTCCGGCCCCGCGTGATGCTTGTAGAGCGCCCGCATCGTCGCGGGCATCGTGCTTGCAACATGTGAGGCGGTCGTCGCCGCGCCCACGCCCTTGCTGGTGGCTGAAGTCGTCATGAACGATGCTATCGCGCTCTCAACGCCGCGTGGAGTAGGGCCAGCCCGAGAAAGACGCCCGCCCAGAACAAACAACGCCGGTTGGTCGCTCGCCCCGCCCGGCGCGGCGCGGCCAATCCCAGACCGCGTCGAACACCCGGAGTCCGGCCCAACAACGACACGCCACACCCAGACCGCCCAAGCCCCCAAGAACCCCCGCGGCAACCCTATCGCCCCGCCCCACTACACTCCCCCGTGGCCAAGCCCGCTGAGATCTCGACCTACTTCTACACCGCCAACCGCCCCGGCGGCGGCACCTCCCTGGGCTTTCGCAACGCCAAGAACCGCCCCCAGCTCGCCGAGCAGCTCCGGCGCGACAAGCTCATCCTCCGCACGTCCTACCCCGTCCCCCTGGCCACCGGCAAAGACCGCGGCCTCACCCTCAAAGACCAGGCCGTGCTCAACGAACAACTCGCCCAGCTCCTCTCCCGCGGCGTGCCCCTCATCGAAGCCCTCGAAGTCGTTTCGCAGACCGTTCACGTCGGCGCCCGCCCGCGCATCGAGAAACTCCGCGACATGGTCGCCTCCGGCTCCAGCTTCTCCGACGCCGCCGGCAGCGCCGCGGGCCTCGACGCCGTGACCTGCGCGATCTATCGCGCCGCCGAACGCACCGGCGATCTGGCCGGCGCCGCCAAGCAGCTCTCGATCACCGCGCGCCGCACGCTGCAGGTCGCCGGGCGCGCCACCACGCTGCTGATCTACCCGGCCATCGTGCTGAGCGTCTCGGTCGTCGTCGCGCTCATCATGCTGATCTTCATCGTGCCCAAGCTCGGCGAGCAACTGGCCAGCAACAACGCCAAGGTGCCGTGGTACACGCGCATCCTGGTCTTCACCGGGAACATCCTCAGCGAGAACCTGGCAATCTTCATGGTGCTGGTGACGATCCTGGGCGTGATCGCGTTCTTCGCTCGCAAACAGATCTTCTACGCGATCACGTCGTTCTCGCGCCGGCTGCCGCTGATGTCATCGCTGGTGATGGCCCAGGAATCGGCGCGGTTCTTCGCGGTCATGGCGGCGATGACGCGCTCGGGCGTGCCGCTGGCCGATGGGCTGGCGGTGGCGAATCAGGCCGTCAGCCACCCGACGCTCAAGTCACAGATGGAGCGCCTTCGCACCAAGCTCGTCGAGGGCGGCGTGCTCCGCACGCTGATCGAACAGGTTGACGCGCTGCCGCTGGGCACGCGAAAGATGCTGATCGCCGCGGAGCGCTCGGGCGATCTGGAATCGGCGTTCAACACGCTGGCCGGCGACATGACCGAAGAGGTCGAGCGCCGCAGCGCCCGCCTGCCTGCGATCCTTCAGCCCATGCTGATCATCATCATGTTCTCGATCATTGGCTCGCTGCTGATGGCGATCCTCGTGCCGATCCTGAACATGAGCGGGAATGTGGGGAACTGAGGCGGGAGACTTCAGCCTTCAGCCTTGAGCCTTGAGCCTTGAGCGTTCAGCGTTCAGGGTTCAGCGTTCTCTGTTGAAACCTGCCGCGTTCTTCAGCCCGAAGGGCTGCACGCCCGTAGCCGGGGTGTGGAGCGAGTCTTCGAGCGACACCCCCGGTTCGCGGCCTTGAAAACTCTTGTACCCCGAAGGGGTACACGCTGCTCGCGCCAGGATGTGCACTCCTTCGGGGTGCAAAGTCAATCACCGGCAGTGTCCGGGGGTTTCGCTCGCGGACTCGCTCAACGCCCCGGCTACGAACGAACGTAAAGCCCCTCGGGCTTCCAAGACACGCCCGCCGCTCTAAGAGCGCACCTTCAGCCTTCGGAAACTTGAGCTTTGCCCCCGCCAGCACTCACTTGTCGTTTGCCCGCTCGCTCGCCGCCGATTCCATCAGCGACGGCCCGCCCGCTTCGATCTTCAGCCCCTCGCCGCTGTCGCTGGCGCTGTTCATCGTCGTCGCCGGCGCCACCGCAGTGACATCCTCGCCGCTGGTCACCACGACGCCGCCGTTGCGCTCGATCGTGATCATGAACCGCGACGCGTAGCCCACCTTCACCGCCGGCGTGAACGGCACCAGCGTCACCGGCTCGGTCTCGCTCACGCGGAACGTGCCGGCCGACACCGGGTACTTCTCATCACGCAGCGCATCGACCACCCAGAGCTGATACACATCGCCCGGCGTCGCGATCGGCGACAGCGCCGTCAGATGAAGCATCCCCTTCTGGCTCTCGCCAGACCAGACCACATCGCCCAGTGCCTGCGGCACGCTCACCGCATCGGGCGAAAAACTCGCCGACGCCAGGATCGGCACCGTGATCACATCCGTGCTGTCCTTGAACGCCGCGCGCACGATCTCCGCCCGCGCCTCGCGTGCAGACTTCGTGCGGATCATCGCCAGCAGCGATCGCGTCGCGTCCGCACCCTGCAGCGGCGACGCCTCGAACGAACCGCCGTCGGCAATCACGCCGCCGCCGCCGGAACCCGCCGGCGCGTTGTATTTCGTATTGATCGCAAACGCCAGGCACGCCGCCGCCGCGACCCAGCCACCCCAGGCGCGAGCGTTGCCCAGCACGCCCGTGCGCTCCGGTCGACGCGACCGCACGCCATCATCAAGCCCAACGAGCGTGAGCTTCTTGGAATCCCGCGGCTGCATCGCCTCGTCATCCGCCGTGCGCTGCTGACGCGACCACATCTGGCCCGACGCCAGAATCCGCTGACGCAGTGCCTCGGGCAGCGCCGGCGTCGCCTTGATCGTTCCGGCATTCAGCGCCAAGTCCGTCGCGGCCGCCGCTCGCTCAAAGCCATCATCGACCGCGATCCGCAGCCGATCCGCAATCAACTCCAGCTCCGCCTCTTCATGCGCCGGCAGACCCGTCGTCGCACGATCGATCAACAACTCCTGCATCCGCACCCGAAGCGCGGCATCACCACCGCCCGAAGGACGATGGCCAGAGTTCGAGTTGGAGCCGTTTGAAGACATGTGCTGAGAGTGCTGTGCTGAGTGCTGAGTGCTGAGTGCTGAGTTCCGATTCCGTTCTGCTGACCCCTGAAGGCTGGCGGCTGAAAGCTCTCCGCTCACCCGTCATCGTCATCCACTGGCGACTTCGCCAGATTTGGCGTCATGGCTTCACGCAACGCAATTAATCCTCGCCGAACGTGCGTTTTTACCGTACCCAGCGGCATGTCGAGCAAGTTGCTGATCGCCTCGTGCGAAAGACCCTGACAAATCGAAAGCCGAATGACCGCCTGTTGTTCGGGTCGCAACGTCCGTAACAACTCGATCGCACGCCGCGAGTCCTCGCCAAGGCTGCCCACCTCGCCGATTTCCCCCGGATCCCCATTGTCCGAACCCGACGCCGCGACCGCGTGCAGCACCTCGCCATCCACCCGCGGCATGTGCCGCCGCATCGCCCGCCGCCGCCGATCAATCAACCGCCGTCGCGTCACCATCGCGACAAACGTCTCCTCACTGCCAAGCGCCGGATCAAACCGCGCCCCCGCCTGCCAGATCGCAGTGAAGACCTCCTGCACCGCGTCCTCAACCTCGCTCTGCTCAAAGCAGAACCGGCGCGCCAGCGCGTACACCAGCCCGCCATACCGATCGAGCAGTTCGCTCATCGCGGCGGGCTCGCCCTCAGCAACACGATGAAGTAATGGAACAGTCAATGCGCTCAAAGCTCAAAGTGGCCAACACGAGCCGCAACAAGAATCCGCGCCCTCGCCAACACGCGGCACGCCAGACGCACCATCGATTGTAATCACCCGCCCCCACTCTGGATGCACACGCCACGCAGCCGCTCACGATCGCCAATCGCGCCAGAGAGCACCCACGCCTGATCATTCTCAGGTGCTCATCGCGATGAACGGACGCCGTGCCTGAGGCTCTGCGAAGGCACGGGTTCCCCGGGTTGTGCGCACGGCGCGATTGCGATCCGTATCTGCAGGCATGACACACCGCTTTCCGACTCGCCCTCTCCACTCGCGTCTCGCGCCTCTAAAGACACGCGGCCCGCCGGAGGTTCCGACGGGCCGCGTGCGTTGTTCATTCAGTTGTCAGATCCAAGCGAAGCGATCGGCTTACTTGCCGCCCTTCTTCTCGGGCTTGGCCTCGCCAGCGGGCTTCTCGCCCTTCTCGGCCTTCTTGTCAGCCGGCATCGGAACGAT
>JAIEQQ010000103.1 GCA_019747615.1 Phycisphaerales bacterium | reverse complement strand
CAGTCAGCAGTCAGCAGTCAGCAGTCAGCCGCGCCCGCGTGACGGTCGCCCCAACGTAACGGCACCCGCCTCTGTCTTGAAGCTGACGGCTGAAGGCTGGCGGCTGTCGGCTATTCAGCCACTGGCTTCTGCAACTGCCCCTCGCGGGTGACGCGGAGTTTTCCGGTTGAGAGGAGGTAGTCTAGGACCGCGTTCTTCAGGTCCGTTGTCGCTGCGTCGCGAGCGTTCTCGGCATCGCGCAGGACGTTCGCAGTGTCTACGACTTCCTGCGCTGTCACGGTGTCGGCCTTGAGTTCCTGCTCTTCCATGCGGCGCTTGTTGATGAACACCGCTCGCTCGGCCAGTTGCAACGCGAACCTTGTGCGCTCGATCGCTCGCACGCGCGAGCGAGCCTCGACGATCACGTTGTCCCGCGTCTGCTCCAGCGTCCGCTGCTGCTGCTCGAAGGCGATCGTCGCGCTGCGGAGTTGCAGCCGCTCCGTCTCCCGGTCCAAGGGCAGGTTCAGCGTCAAGCCCGCGCTGATCGTCGAGCGATCCGGGTTCACAAACGGCTGCCCACGCTGCGAGAGCTGATCGCCGCCGAGGTTCGCCGAGCCGAAGACGTTCAGATCCGCCAGCAGCGCGTTCTTGGAGTTCCGCACCGCCCGGCGCTGGTCCTCAACACGATCGCGCAGCGTCTGAAGATCCAGCCGATAGAGCAGCGCCACCTCGCCCGCGGCCTCGGGCGTGATTTCCGGCTCGGGCAGCTCCAGCCCCTCGCTCTTGATCACCACGCTGGCGTTGACATCCAGCCCCAGCCGCACCTTGAAACGGTCCAGCGCCAGCACATAACGCTCGGCCTGCGATGCCAGTCGCGACGTCGCCACCAGCACGTCGTTGCTGGCGATGTTCTTTTGAAACTCGGCCAGTCGCCCGGCCTCGACGAGCGCCGCGGTGCGCGTTTCCAGGGCTCGGAGTTGCTTGAGCGCGTTCTCCTGGTTGGCGATCTCGCGTTGCTGCTGGAGCAGATCGAAGTAGTCACGCGCGATCGACACCAAGTACGAACGCCGGAAATCCTCGAACGCGCGAGCCGCGTAGACCAGGCTGCGCTCGCTCTGAATCAGGTCCTCACGCGCGACATCACCGGCGCCGCGCAGCAGCGGCAGCGTCGCCGACAGCACCAGCGATGACGAATCGACGTACCGGTCCGTCGCGCTCTCGCGGAGCTGCTCCGTCAGCGAGTACACATACGCCGCCTCGACCTCGCCGCCATAGGGCAAACGCTGCGTCACGCCGAGCTGGTTGACGACTTCCAGGGCTGTGGTGTTCTGCTGCGTCGGCGCGTATCGGCTCACGATCTGCGGCGAGATCGAGCCAAAAAACCGGGGCGACCACAGATGCCGCTGAATCAAGAGCCGGATCGCCGCCAGGATGTACTCCTCCTCGGCGTTCAAAACCTCGCGCCCCGTGCGCTGGGCCTGCCGCAGCGCGCCGGTCAGGTCCAGCTCGAGCCCCGTCTCAGCGGGCTTGACCATCGCCGAGAGCCGCGCCGCAACATCGCGATCCTGGTTCGCGAGCTTCCATCGCAGGTCCTTGGCCTCGGGATCGTTCGTCTCCGGGCGCTCGCGCCGGGCTCGCTCGCTGTCCAGATCTCCGGGCTCCTGCCAAGTGCGCGTCGGCACGAGGCCGTCGCCGCCCAACATCTTGGAGCGTTCGCGCACCAACTCGTCGGTCCGGGCGTCGAGATCCGAAAGATCAGAGACGCACCCAGAATTCGGTATTTGAACGGCACACAAAGCAAGGATTGCGACGCACACGGGGCGTCGGTTTTTTGCGCGAAATCGTGCCATTGAGGGATACCCCTTGGTCAATACTCGGGTCGCGATAGGGAAACACCACCCCAATTGCGACAGAAGCGGGCTCGAAGTGTACCCCTGCGGGCGGTCTTGCGTTGCTTGCGTCAACCCTTCTACCTATGCTCCACCCCCCTCGATTGTCCGCGCCGGGCTGAGATGCTCGACCCGGGCTCACCGGCCCACCTGGGGCCCTTAGTTTGGTCAATGGACGGTGCTTCGTGGGCCGCTTCCCTTTTCGGAGGGCTCTGCCAAGTGGCGTCCATTACTTACGACTCACAATCATTTCTCATCGACGGTCGTCGCATCTTCTTGGTCGGAGGGACGATCGACTACGCACGCGTCCGCCGCGACCAATGGGCGGCCCGGATCATGGCCGCCAAACAGGCGGGCCTGAACACCATCACCACGGACATCGTCTGGTCGCGCCACGAGGCACGCCCGGGCTCGTTCGACTTCCAGGGTGAGAATGATCTCCGCGCGTTCGTCCAGCTCGTCGGCGCCGCCGGCATGTACTGCGTGCTGCGCATCGGCCCGTTCATCGGCTCCGGCTATGACCTCGGCGGCCTGCCCGTCTGGGTGCTCTCGCTCAAAGAGGTCAAGCTCCGCACCGCCAACACCGCGTTCCTGGAAGCCACCAGCCGCTTCTTCAACGCCGTCGCCAATCAGGTTCGCGATCTGCAGGCCACCGCGACCGAAACCGGCCCCGGCGGGCCCATCATCATCGTTCAGGCCGAATCCGCCTGGACCTGCGGCGACGACAGCCTCGCCCCCCAATACCTTGGCGAGATCGGTCGCTATCTGCGCGAGTCGGGCTTTGACGTCCCGATCATCAACGCCAACAACCTCTGGCAGGGTCTCGAGAGCGAGATCGACACCTGGACCGGCAACAGCGACATGCTCTCGACGCTGCGCCAGCTCAACGCGGTGCGTTCGTCGATCCCCCGCATGGTCGGCGCGTTCACCGTCGGTCAGGCCGAGACTTGGGGCGCCCCGGCTCGCGCCAACCCCGCGATCGACGCCAACGAGCTTCAGCGCGAGCTGACCGAGATCATCGCTGCGGCTGGCCAGTTCAATATCGAGCCGTTCTGTGGCGGTACGAACTTCGGCTTCTCGGCCGGCCGCTCGCCACACGCCTCGGACGCGTTCTACACCACCAGCAATGACCAATCCGCGCCGCTGACCGAGGCCGGCACCCCGGGCGAACTCTTCCACCCGCTGCGCCGCATCGCGATGTTCGCCTCGCGCTTCGCTCGCGTGCTCTCGAACCTTGAGCCCAAGCGCGCCGGCGTGAGCCTCGTGCCCGAGTCGGTCTTCTCGGTGACGAACCCGAAGCTGCCCTCGACGGGCCATGTGGTGTCGTACGCCGCGGGCTCGCAGGGCTCGGTCGCGTTTGTCTATGGCTCTCGGATCCCCGCTCCCGGCCCGGCCGGCGAGCGCCCCGCGCAGCTCCTGATGAACGACGGCTCGACGCTCCCGGCGTACTTGGGCCAGAATCAGGTCACCTGGTGCCTCTTTGACGTCCGCCTGGCCGGGCGTTCGCAGCTCAACTACTGCAACCTCTCGCCGTTTGCGCTGGTCGGCAAGGTCTTTGTCATCGCCGGCCCGGCGGGCTCGCCGGTGCGCTTGGCGATCAACGACGCGCCGCTGGAGACGGTTGTTCCCTCGGGCGATGAGCCCGAGACGATCGAGCACGAGAACATTCTGGTAGTCATCTGCCGCGAGGAGATGTTGCCCAAGTTCCTGGTGAGCGATGACGCGGTGTACCTCGGCGCCGATGACCTGGCGGTCACCGGCGAGCCGATCGTGTACAAGGCCGATCGCGAGGTCATCCGATACGCCGCCGATGGCAGCGTCTCGACGATCAAGTATCACCTGCCGCAGCCGCCCCGCAAGGTGAAAGTCACGCGCACGGTCAACGTTCCGCCGGTGGGCAAGGCCAAGGGCAAGAAGCCCGCGACCACAACGATCACCGAAGAGATCATGCAAGACGCGCCGGCCAGCCCAGTGCTGCTGGCGCCGCGCCCGAAGAACCCCGCGCCGCCGACCCTGACACCCTGGCTCGGCGCCGAGCAGGCCGAGTACACCACCGGCTCATCGGCTCGCTTCGCGTCCATCGCCGGCCCGGCCGACTTGGCCACGCTCGGCGCGCCCTACGGCTACGGCTGGTATCGCTGCAACTTCCGCCCGCCCGCGGCCGGCAAGACGCTCGTCGCCTCCCCCGGCAGCGGCGATCGCCTCCACCTGTTCATCAACGGCCACGATGCCGGCGTCCTGGGCGTCGGCCCCGGTGCCGCCGGCCTTGGCGATGCCACCATCGCCCTCCAGAAGAAAGACCAGTCCCTGGTCATCCTCGCGGAAAATCTCGGACGCGCCAGCGGCGGCCAGCAGCTCGGCGAGCCCAAGGGCATTGTCGGCCCGTTCTGGGAGATCAAGGACGCTCGCGCGATCAGCAAGCCAAGCGTCCGCACCGATCGCCCGCTGGAGGCCTTCTCATTCCGCACCCCGCTCTTTGACGTGCACGCATCGGACGTCACCGAGCCCGAGCGCACCGCCTGGACCTG
>JAIEQQ010000164.1 GCA_019747615.1 Phycisphaerales bacterium | reverse complement strand
CGGCGGTGATGATGGCTTCGGTGTGGTTGCTACCGTGCTGGTGGATGTGCGCGATCGCAGCGTCCATTGAGTCCACAACGCGCAGGGCGATGATCAGATCGAGGAACTCGTGGCCGAAATCGGCGTCCTGTGCCGTGGTCACGCGGCTCGCGAGCGAGCCGCAGTGCGCGATCGCCTGGGCATCGCCCCGGACTTCGACGCCCGCATCCAAATAGGCCTTGACCAGCGCGGGCACGAAGGTGCACGCGATGTCACGGTGAACCAGCACGCACTCCAGAGCGTTGCACGTGGCCGGTGCGCTGGTCTTGCCGGTGACGCAGATCTTCAGCGCCATCTCGGGGTTGGCTGAGGCATCCACGAAGGCGTGATTGACGCCCTGGTAGTGCTGGATTGTGGGAATACGCGACGTTCGGGCGACGTAGCGGATGAGCTCGACGCCGCCCCGCGGGATCACCAGGTCGATGAACTGGTCTTGCTGCAGCAGTTCTTCGAGGTCGGGCTTGGTGATGTCGCTGATGACCGTGAGCGCCGCCGGATCGATCGCGTGCGCGACGAGCGTCTCTCGGGCGATCGATGCGAGCGCCTCGTTGCTCGCTCGGGCTTCCTTGCCACCTTTGAGGATGCAGGCGTTGCCGGCCTTGAAGCAGAGCGCGAATGCGTCGATCGTTACACCGGGGCGGGCCTCGTAGATCATGCAAACGACGCCCAGCGGCGTACGGATCCGCCGGACCGTCATGCCGCTCTGGACGACGAGTTCTCGCGTGACCTGACCGACCGGGTCTGGCAGTGCCACGACGCTGCGGAGTGATGCGCCGAGCTGCGTGATGGAGTCCGGCGTCAGCCGAAGGCGAGCGAGTTTGGGCGCCGGGAGGCCCGATGCCGTCGCGGCCTCAAGGTCGCGGGCGTTGGCCTCCAGAATCGCATCGCGCGACCGCTCGATGCGGGCGCTGAGGTCCAGCAGCAGGGCGTTCTTCCGCTCGGTGCTGAGCGTGGCGACCGATCTGGATGCGGCGCGAGCCCGCGACGCCGCTTGCACGATGGGTGATTGCATCGGGCATGATAAACGGGCAGGGGAAGTGGCAAAGTGGCAAAGTGGCGAAGTGGCGAAGTGGCGAAGAGGCGACACAAGATCAGCTATCCACTCCGCGGCTCTGAACCTCTGCCACTCTGCCACTCTGCCACTCTGCCACTTCCCCCCCCGCGGCATCCGCCTACTTTTGGGCTTCCATTGACCGAGCAACCGCCATCGCGATCAGAGCCGCCGCTGGAGCCGATGCTCGATCCGGTCTCGGTCGAGCCATCGGAAGAGTGTGCCCGCACTGCCGCGCGCGAAACGCGGCGCGGCATGGACACGCGATGGGGCATCTCGCACGCGGTCCGCGCGGGGCGGACGATCTTCGGCGATGACGGTCACGGCGTGATCAAGTCCGGCCGCCTCGCCGGGCTCTCGATGAATCGCGCAATCTTTGTCGCCTCGTGGCCGGTGCTCTGCGAGTCGATCCTCAACTCGACGATCGCGCTGGTGGACACGGTGCTGGCGTCAAAGATCAGCATCGAGGCCGCGGACGCGGTCGGCGGCGCGTCGTACATGGTCTGGTTCATCGGCCTCATCACCATGGCCATCGGCGTCGGGGCCACGGCGCTCATCGCTCGCTCGATGGGTGCCGGCAAGCTCGCGGTCGCCCGCGGTGCGCTGGGCCAGGCGATCTTGCTGGCCGCGATCGGTGGCGTCTTCACGGCGGTGCTGCTGGCCAGTCTTGCCGGTCCCATCGCCTCGCTGCTGAGCCTGAAGGGACAGGCCCGCGAGGACATCATCACCTATCTGCGTGCGTACAGCCTCGGCGTGCCCTTCTCAACAATCCTCTTTGCCGGCACCGCCTGCGCCCGCGGCATGGGCGACACCATCCGCCCGCTGATGACGATGATCGTGGTCAACATCGTCAACCTCGTCGCTGCGTGGTTGCTGGCGCTGCAGCTCAACCTTGGTGTGCTCGGCATCGGCCTGGGCACCGCGATCGCCCACGCCGTCGGCGCTGGCGTGGTGCTCTCCTTTCACATCAAGGGCACCGGCGGCGTGAGTCTCACGATGCGGTGGCTTCGCCCGCATCGAACCACGCTCTGGCGATTGGTGCGCCTCGGCCTGCCGAACTTCGCCGAGACCTTCGGCATGTGGTTCGTGAACATGCTCATCATCCTGATGGTGGGCAGCATGAGCGCCAGCGCCGTGATCAATGGCGGCCTGGGCACAGCCGCCGCAGTCGCGGCTGATGCCGGCGGACTGCTCGGAGCGCATTCATGGGCGATCCGAATCGAGGCGTACAGCTTTCTGCCGGGATTCTCGATGGGCCTGGCGGCCAGCGCGCTGGCCGGGCAGTATCTCGGCGCTGGCGCACCGGAGCTTGCGCGCCGCGCCGCCATCAAGTGTGCGGCGATCGCGTGCGTGATCATGGGCTTCGCGGGGATCGTGCTGGCGGTGGCCGGTGATCCGGTGGTGCGGGCGCTGACGCCGCAGGCGGTGCATGTGCAGATCGTGCCGCAGTTGCTGTGGATCACCGGGCTTGTGCAGGTGCCATTTGCGATCGCGATCGTGCTGCGTTCAGCGATGCACGGCGCTGGCGATGTCCGCGCCGTCATGATCATGACGTGGGTCAGTCAGTGGGGGTTGCGATTGCCGCTGGCGTACGCGATCAGCGGCGTGGATATCCACGTGCCGTCGTGGCTCGCCGGGCGGGCCGACATGACCATCGAGAACCCGTTCCCGTTTGATCTCGGGCTGCGCGGGCTGTGGATCGGGCTGTGCATCGAGATTTGCATCCGCGCGATGATCTACGCCGGGCGGTTCATCCATGGGGGCTGGATGCGGGCGCGGGTGTAGATCCGAGCTCGGTCGATCATCTCGAACACGGACGCCGTGCCTGAGGCCCTGCGAAGGCGCGGGTTGAACGCTTGTGAACGCACTCGTCAACGAGAGCCCGTAGCTGGCGTGCATGGCGATTGCGAACCATTGCGAACCATCGAAGTCGCAAAGCCGACTTCGATGGCGCGAGTGGCACGTCAATGACCTGAGTTACTTGGCCGGCGCGTCGGCCGGGCGGCCGTCGGAGACCTTGAGCCGGTCCTTGAGCTGCGAGTAGGAGAACGGATCGACCGGGATCTTGGGCGCCGCACCGGGGGCGACCTTGTCCGGGTCGTCGGTGCCGGCGTCCATGGTCTGGCGCGAGAAGGTGCGCATGACGCCGTCGCCGCGCTGGGTGGAGGCGAGGAAGGCGAGGCGTTCCTGATAGTCCTCGCGCGTCAGCGGCTCGAAGCCGGTGATGCGGACGATCGCGATCGCACGTTGCGACGGGACGGAGATCGAGAACACGCGATTGGCGATGTCCTGCTCGTCCATCGGCTTGGTCGGATCGAGCTTCTCAGCCCGCGAGAGGATGCGCTCCGAAAGATCCTGTACCGAGGCCATCCACGGGGCCATCTTGCTGCCGGGCTCGACGCTGTTTGGCCGCAGACGCGAGGAGTAGACCTCGGTCACAACCTGAGCGGGCTTGCCGTTGATCATCATTCCGGCGGCGACGGTCTCAAGGCCCTCAAGAGCCGCGGCGGCGGCGAGCGTCTCAGACTGCGATGCGAGCGACTCGAAGGCCTTGACGCGCCGGTAGTCTGCGAGCACCTTGTCAGTGACCTCGTCCAGGGTTTCGGGGCCGCTGGCGCCGCGTGCGGCGGTGAACATCACGTAGTACGCCGAGCCATCGGTGCCTAGGAGCGGCTCGACAAGCGGCACGTTGAGCTGGACCGGGAACGCCGGCGTGTTGTTGGCCTCAAACGGGCCCATTTCGCGAAGGGCGCTGGCGACATCCGCAAGCGGGACGGGGCGCGTGTCGCGCTTCATTGTGGCGGTGCCGACACCCGGCAGGCGGCGCATGTCATTGGCCGTTTGCCACGCGGTATCCGCCGCGCCGACCCGGAACGGTTCGAGCTTGAGCGAGAACTTGGCGTTCACGCGATCGCTGGCGAGCTTGCCGATCGCAGCCAGATCAGGACGAAGGACGGACCAATCGTCGGGCAGACGCTTGTACGAAAGGCCGTTGGCACGCTCGTCGCGCACGCTGGCCAGGATCTTCAGCAGCTCACCCTTCACGACCAGCTCGGCCTCGACAAGGATCTTCTCAAACTGCTCGTCGTTGAGCTGCTTCTCAGCAACAGCGCGTCGGATGGTTTCATCCTCGCCAGCCTTGGCCGGCACCTCGCGCAGGCGACGCTCGACATCGAGCGCGCGGACTTTGATCTGCGAGCGGATCGCAGCGGCGTCCAGCGTCAGCCACTGGAGCTTCACGCGCGCCGGCAGGCGGTAGCCAACGCCAACATCGCTCTGAGCGGCGTCCATATCGCGAT
>JAIEQQ010000125.1 GCA_019747615.1 Phycisphaerales bacterium | reverse complement strand
TGGGTTCGGGGGTGGGGTTTGATTCGAGCGAGGGGGCGATCGCGCTGGCGAGCGGCGCGAGGCAGGTGGGGGCGGGGGGGGCGGGCGGGGCGATCGCGACGGAGCACGTACGTATGCAGGCGTCGCTGCGGTTCGTTCATCTTGATGTGCGAGCGCCGTGGCCGGGGGGATTGTTCGATGTGGTCTCGATCATCGATGTGCTGCACCACGTACCGGTGAGTGCGCAGCGGAAAGTGATCGAGCTTGCGTGCGAGCGGGTGAGCGCTGGGGGCGTGTTGCTCTATAAGGACATGTGCCGGCGGCCGCTCTGGCGGGCGTGGATGAACCGGCTGCATGATCTGGTTCTGGCGCGCCAGTGGATCAACTACGCTCGGATCGAGGATGTCGAGGCGTGGGCGATCGCGGCGGGGCTGGTGGTGGAGCGTCGGGCTTCGTTCTCAAGATGGTGGTACGGGCATGAGCTGCTGGTGCTGAGGCGAGCGAACGCATGACGACACCGATGCAGAAGTCTGAGGGCGCAGCGGATGAACGAGCGGGCACAGGGCGCGGCACCGGCACGCGCTGGCGCTTGCCGCTGGCGGAGATGAATGGGTTGTGGTTCGGCCTCTTGATCGTGCCGCTGTTGCTGTTCTACCGCACGTTGATCACACTGAGCGAGCAACACGCGAGCTGGAACATCACGCGAGCGAAGTTTGATCAGGACCTGTTTCATCTTCGGGTGATCCGGCAGTTTGCCACTGAGCTGCCATCGCCGGACTTGTCGAACTATCTCTCAGCGACGACGCCGGGATATCACCTGGTGCTCTCGATGTTTGTGCGAGTGATGGACCCGATCGAGAGCACGCTGAGGTTGTTCGGCGCGGTCTTCTCGGTGTGGCTCGTGCTCGTTCTGCTCGGTGCGGCGCTCGGGCGACACTCGCGCGTCGCGGACGGTGATTCGCGAGGGAGCATCTTCCTTCGCGGGTTGGTCAGCGGGGCGCTTGTGCTCCCGCTGCTGGCGTCGAGCTATGTGCTGCAGTCGGCGATCTATCTGCTGCCCGACAACGCGGCGTGGTTGTTGGTGCTGATCACGATGTTGTTGGCGCTTGGACTGACCCGAGCGGCGGTTGGCGTGCGTGCGCTTGTGCCGTGTGCGATTGTCGTGGTTCTGCTGGTGCTCACGCGACAGATCCACATCTGGGCCGCGGCTCCGATCTGGGTTGGGGCGTTGGTGAGTGCCGCGGGCTCGCGGCGAGGTTCGAGCGCCGCGTTGCGAGGTCGTGGCTCGGACGATCCCGCGACCGTCGCAGATGAGATCGCGATCGGCGACCTGCTCCGCGCGATCCCATCGCGAGCGGTGATCATGAGCATCGTGGCGACGCTGCCGGCGTTTGCGGTGCTGGGGTACTTCGTCTGGCTGTGGGGCGGGATCGCGCCGCCGCTGTTCAGGGCGGCGACGAACCCCGCCGCGGCGAGCGGAGCGGCCGACGCCACGGCGGTCACCGGGATTTCGCCGGCGACGCCGGTCCTCATTCTGGCGCTGATCGGCATCTTCGGCACGTTCTACTCGGTGTGGTTTGTGCGAGCGAGTATCGAGCGCGCGACCGGGCTGCTCCGCAAGATCGACGGGCTGATCGAGACGCTGAAGGTCGCGGCGATCAGCGCCGGTGTCGCGGGCGTGATCGCGCTGGTGCCGCCGACGGTGTGGAGCTCACCGACGCGCAAAGGGGCGCTCTGGGAGATCACGCGAAAGTTTGAGGGGGGGCGGTCGATTGGCGGAGTGCGGCTGCCGCGGCTGGTGTTGGGGGATCACACGAATCTGGTGATGTGGGCGCTGGCGGTGCTGGGTGGCGCGGTGCTTGGGGTGTTGTGGCGTGCGGTGGATGGTCGATCGCGCTGGGTGTTGGCGACGGGGTTGATCGGATTTACCGCCGCGCAGTCGGCGCAGGCGCTGTCGTGGCAGCGATATGTTGAGCCGTTTGTCCTCATGTGGCTGGTGCTGTGCGTTTGCTGCCTGCGAGGCTCGGGATCTGGCGCGAGCGGGGCGGCTGCGGCTTCAGAGTCGGGCGCGTGGCGACGGGCAGTCGTTGACGCGACCGGGCCGGTTGTGCTGGCGGTGATGCTTGCGGCGATCGCGTGGTCGGCGTTCGGGGGCTGAGATGTCTACAGAACCCTCACAAACTTGCCGACAGAACGGGTCTACTCTCATCTCCCCCGGGGCAAAATCCGGGGCGGTTCCCTTGTTGAGTGCCGCGCAGAGATTGGCGTGCGTTGATGCCACCCTCAGACCCCGGCGGTGCCACGAGAGACCTTGACCCCACCACCCGCGAGAACACCCGTGGCCAAAAAGTCCAGCACATCGAAGTCCAGCTCCTCCCCCGCCAAGTCGCCGAAGTTCACCGACTCGATCAAGAAGAAGCTCGAGGCCCGCGACGGCGTCGGCAAGCGAGCCCTGATCACCGGCATCACCGGCCAGGATGGCTCCTACCTCGCGGAGTTCCTCATCGGCAAGGGCTATGAGGTTCACGGCATCGTCCGCCGCTCCTCGTCGTTCAACACCGGCCGCATCGATCACATCTATCTGGATCCGCACGTCAAGGGCGGCAAGCTCAAGCTGCACTACGGCGATCTGTGCGACTCCAACAGCCTCGGCAAGCTGATGCGCACCGTCCATCCGCACGAGGTCTACAACCTCGGTGCGCAGTCGCACGTGCGCGTGTCGTTCGACATGCCGGTGTTTACGGCCGACATCGTCGGCATGGGCGCGCTGAAGCTGCTTGAGTGCATCCGCGAGTACCAGACCGAGACCGGCAAGCAGGTCCGCTACTACCAGGCCAGCAGCTCCGAGCAGTACGGCAAGGTGCTGGAAG
The DNA here is from genome assembly GCA_019747615.1 of Phycisphaerales bacterium. The sequence continues at coordinate 1,531 of JAIEQQ010000125.1, read as the reverse complement.
TTCCGCAGAAGGAGACGACGCCGTTCTACCCGCGCTCGCCGTACGCGTGCGCCAAGGTGATGGCGCACTGGGCGACGGTGAACTATCGCGAGAGCTACAAGATGCACGCCTCGTGCGGCATCCTGTTCAACCACGAGTCTCCCCGCCGCGGCGAGACGTTCGTCACGCGCAAGATCACTCGCGCCGTCGGTCGAATCAAGATGGGCCTGCAGGACAAGGTGTTCCTGGGCAATCTCGATAGCAAGCGCGACTGGGGCTTCGCCGGTGATTATGTCAAGATGATGTGGATGATGCTCCAGCAGGACCAGGCCGATGACTACGTGGTGGCGACGAACCGCACGATCTCGGTGCGCCACTTCGCCGAGCTGGCGTTCGAGCACGCGGGGCTGAACTTCAAGAAGCACGTCGAGTTTGATCCGCGATATCTCCGCCCGGCCGAGGTGGACCTGCTCCTGGGTGATCCGGCCAAGGCCAAGAAGAAGCTCGGCTGGGTCCCTGAGACCAGCGTCGAGACGCTCGCGGCCATGATGGTCGAGCACGACCTCGAGCTCGCGGCACGCGAGCGCACGCTCCGCAACGCCGGGCACGAGCTGCCGGAGACCGCGGGCCACGATCAGTAAGTGCTGCCGTTCGCACACGGCGTGTGGGCGCTGTAGACTTGGCCATGCGCCTCTTCGGACGTCGTCGCCAAACCCCTGAGCAGCACTTTCACTCCAGCGAGTATCTGCGACACAACGCGCGCCGGCAGGAGCACTTGGCGACGCTCGGGCTGAATCTGCGACAGCAGAGCGTGCTGGAGGTCGGCGCTGGGATCGGCGATCACACGCATTTCTTCCTTGATCGCGGGTGTCAGGTGCTGTGTACCGAGCCGCGTGAGGAGAATCTGGCGGTGATACGGCGTCGCTATCGCAGCGACGAGCGCGTGACGGTGCGCCAGTTGGATTTGGATGGCGAGCTGCCGTCGGATATTCCGGCCCATGACATCGTGTACTGCTATGGCACGCTCTATCACCTGGCGCGCCCGGCCGAGGCGATGGCGTGGCTGTGTGCGAGAGCAAAGAACTTGCTGCTGCTCGAGACCTGCGTGAGCCTGCGAGACGAGGGCGGGGCGAATCTTGTGGCCGAAGAAAAAGCTCTGTTCAGCCAGGCGGTGACGGGCACGGGGTGTCGGCCCTCACGCTCGTGGGTGATGTCGCAGTTGAGCGTGCACCTTCCGCACGCGTACATGACGCGGACGCAGCCCTGGCACGCGGAGTTTCCGCTGGATTGGACGGTGGCCTCTGCGGGCAACAGCACGGGCCTGACGCGCGGGGTGTTTGTCGGCTCGCGACAGCCGTTGGACAACGCGTTGTTGAGCCGCGAGGTCTTGATGCAGCAGACTCGCGCGTGATCGCCCTCGCGGTGGGGTGGTGGTGGCGGGGGGGCGAGCGTTCAGAACAACAGCCACGCCAGAAGAAACTGGCTGCTGTTGAACGCGACGTGAACGACGATGCACGCCCAGAGTCCGCGGCGTTCCATGAGGATGCCCAGA
>JAIEQQ010000586.1 GCA_019747615.1 Phycisphaerales bacterium | reverse complement strand
TCGGGGTACAACTACGCCAGCGGTCGCCTCGACCATCAGGTGTACTCCAAGAGCATCCGCCCCCCACGTCGAGCAGCACTTAATGCGCGCAGCCTCAATAAAGGAAAGCCCGCGACAGTCCCGAAGGGGGCGGTCGCGGGCAAATGCTCAAGAATCGTTCGTCCATGGCCCAACAGCGCTTCAGGCAGGGCTCTTTAGACGCTTGGTTTCGCGCGCTCGTCGGATGGTGTGCTTGAGACCGCCGGTGTTGAAACCGCAACTCCGAAGGCAAGCACGGCCATGCCGTGCCAAGCGGCCCGCGCGGCGCTGTCTCCCCATCCTGTTCCGGTGGCAGCGAGAGATCGTTCGACGATCAGACCTACGACAACAGCCAACACAGCAATGGTGACCGAGAGCAGTGCGGAGACAGTCAACAGACCGATCATGAACGACTGATCCTTGTCTTTCGGGCGCAGACTCAGTATCTGATGCCCTACTGCAAGAACGAGAACGCCGAGCATGGAGCCGAAGGCCCAGAGCGGCAGGGACTCCGGAGGCCGGTGCGACGTGTTGACGGTTCCCCACAGGAACACCGCTGCGAAGGCGAGCACCATGCCCCTGATGCGAATAATCATGGGGGGCTCCATCAGCGAGGCCAGACCACAGGCTGACCGTTTTCGTCCAATGTGACCGTCCAGGCAGCCTGACCTGTTGCACCGCTCATCATTCGTATGGCCGGTCTCCCGCTCGCGTCAAGTTCAAGCACCATGCCGGGCTTGCCCGATGCGCCATCGAAGCGGACCATCGGGCGCCCCTTGGAATCGGTCGAGAGTGTGAGGGACTCGTTGGAGGATGCGCCTTTCAGCACCACCATCGACGCGCCGTCCAGTTGGCTCATGGCTGAGAGCGTGATTGCTCCCTGCCCATTGCCACCGCCTATGGCGATAGTGTCTGCCTGAAGATACCGAATCGTCCACGGCATCGGTGAGCGTTGCAGAACTGCGAGCGTCCCGATTGTCAGGCCCCAAGACAGCACCACGCTTGTAATGATGACGTTGCGGGCCTTGGTCCATTGGCCAGTTGGCTGGTGATCAGTCACGGGCAGCCTCCGTTCGCGGGGTTCTCCGGCTCGGCCAACTGCGGGCAGTTTTGCTGCTGATACTGAAGGCAACCGCAGTAGCTCGCCTTGGCGTTGGCCTTCTCGGCCTCCAACTCTTGAGAGCATGTATTGAGATCGATGAGTGCGGGTCCACTGACAACACTATTGCACGCAAGCGCGCACAACGCATAGGCGATCGGGCTTCCAGCAAGGAACGGAATGCAACCAATAAAGCAGGCGGCATTCCAAATCGACACTGGCTGAACATGATCTTTCATGCACTTTGTAAATGCAGAAAGCGCAGTCTTCATTCGCTGGCGGTACGTGTCATCGCAGAACGTGCCGCCCGAGCACGGGCCGGAAACCGCCATGCGCAAGCCAGCGACGGACACGCCGGGTACCAACCGAGCCGTGTCGATTACCACCGCAGGAGCGATGGCAAGTGGTATTAAGTAATGCAGCCGCTGCCCGGCTTCATCGTTGACGTCAAACGCAAGTCCAATCGTCGGAGCGATGCCGCAGGTACCTTTCAGTTCTCCAATGACCAGTGCGGCGGTCGCGTTGCGTTCTGCAATAAAGCCAAAGTACGCATGAGCCGGATCGAGCGTCCCCCAGTCGTACTCGTCGGCGTGCAGCGTCGTCCAGGACACATCGCCCACCGCACCGCCCCCGCTCACCGCGTCCGTCGTGGTGATGGCCGAGTTCGAAAGCTTGAAGATTGCCAAGAACCCCGGGTTCTCGACGCAGAACGCCTCGGAAAGAACCGGCGCCTGGGAAACGAGGTATCCGTTGAGCGACCCGACCGGCGGCACCTCTTTCACGTCCGACAGGGTGGCCTGCGTGAACGGCGTGAGCGTCACGCCGGCTAACGGCTGAGGAGTTGTCGCGTTCGGGCTGGCCGGCGCGGTCGGGGCCGTGAGGACCATCGAGCAGATCAAGACACTTGCCAGCAGGCCTGTAGCGAAGATTCGGACCATGATGGGCTCCTTGCTCTGAGGGTGGCTATACCGGCGAACGCGGACGTATTCAGATACGGCGTGTTGATTGTAACGCGAAGCTGGCGGTCTGGGTTCAGTACATCTATGGATTTTGCAGACATTTTTCATCCCCACATGGACATCCGAAAACCCGGTGGCTCTGGCGGCTGGTTGAATGTGGCGGCGTAACGCCCCATGATCTGCGACGATGCATCTGAACGGCACGGCCACCAGTCTTGAAAGTGGGGCTCCAGGCCAGTTCTGGGGTGCCGCACCGCATCGTTCGGCTCTGGTTGGGTGCATGCGACTCAACGCTGTGCACAAACAAACATCGCGCGATGCCGCTGTCAGGCGCGCCGAGCGAACTCACACGCACGCTTCGAGTACCGTCGCGCTACGAGTCCGTGCCGGGCGATGCGGTGATCGTGGCGGTCGATGTGATCGCCGTGCAGCGACGTATCGCAAGCGTGTTGTCGAACACGCTGAGCGTTGCGTTGTGCATGGTCCGCGACCGTGCGCCTGTTGTCGTCGATTCGCTGGCCATGCCAATCGTCGGTTCGTCCGATCACCCCGCGAAGGTTTGCCGGTCGTGCCGGGTGGTGGGATTACTCCGCGCGTTCAGCCGTTTGGAGCGGGTCGAATGCGGGCGCGTGCTGGGCTCGCTGGCGATGCGTGCCGATACCACACGTACTTCCGGCGCATAGCCCCGACGTTCGGTGCTCTTGGGCGCCCGGCACCCGTCCAAGCGGTCGTAGAGACCAAGGAGCAGCCTATGTCCGTCGTCCCCAGCACGCGTATCGAAAAGGTCGAGTTCTACGAGGCGCACAACTCGACGTGGGCGGCCAACGCCGCCAGTATCGGCGTCACTCCGGCGCAGGTCACGACCCTGACTTCGCTGACCAAGAACGCCCGCGATGCGTTCAACGCGCAGAAGACCGCGCAGGATGCCGCCAAGGCCGCGACGCAGCGGTTCCACAACACCGTCCGCGACATGCAGAACCTTGGCGGCGATCTCATCAAGAATATCAAGGCGTTCGCCGACACGACCAACAATCCGAACGTGTACGTGCTCGCCAACATCCCCGCGCCCGCCGCCCCGACCCCCGCCGGGCCGCCTGTCGCTCCGAACGATCTCTCCGCAGTCATGAACAGCGACGGCACGATGAAACTGACGTGGAAGGGCAGCATCGCGCAGCGGCAGTTCTTCAGCATCTGGCGGCAGTTGCCCTCGCAGTCGATGCCGCTTCAGATCGGCGCGGTGGCGGCCAAGGACTTTACCGATGTGACCGTGCCTCGTGGTTTGACACAAGTGGTCTACAACGTGCGAGCACACCGAGACAGCGCCGTGAGCACACCCACGGACAATCTCGTCGTCTACTTCGGCGCAATCCCCGGCGGCGGCGGCGCGTTTGGCGCGATGGTCGATGGACACGTCATCGGCACCATCGACCCGCAAGCCGTGGCCAAGCGCAAGGCGGCGTGAGGCACGCTCGACATCTCGGCTCTGTTCCAACGGCCCCGGCACACGCTGGGGCCGTTGTCGTTCGTGCCAAAAGCTTCGTTTCTCAGCGTCGAGCGTGTGGGGGGTGGCGGAGCATCTGGGGGGGCGCCGTCCGCAACGTCAGCGATTTCAAGACCGTGACCAGCTACCGCCTGGTCGGCAAGGACCAGTACGAGCAGGTCGCCCCCCACGGCGAGTTCAAGCAGGGCACGCTCGGCGAGGAGACGTACACCAACAAGGCCGACACCTACGGCTTGATGCTCTCGATCGACCGCCCCCCCCACGCGACATCATCAACGACGACCTCGGCGCGATCACCACGGTTCCCCGCAAGCTCGGCCGTGGCTGGGGGGGCGGGCCTGAAGATCAACGACGTCTTCTGGACGGCGTTCATGAACAACGCGGCGTTCTTCAGCGCCGGCAACAAGAACTTCGTCTCGGGGGCGGACACAGCGCTCGGCATCGACGGCCTCACCAAGGGCGAGGTCGCCTTCATGGACCTCGTGGACTCCGACGGCAAGCCAACGGGCGTGATGCCGGCGATCCTGCTGGTGCCGACAGCGCTCTCGGCGATGGGCACGCAGCTCTACAAGAGCGTCGAGCTCCGGGACACGACCGCGAACACCAAGTTCCCCGTCGCCAACCCGCACCAGGGCAAGTTCCGCATCGAGGTCAGCCGCTACCTCTCCAACGCGCTCTACACCGGCAACTCCGCCAAGGCGTGGTACCTCCTCGCGGACCCCAGCGACCTGCCGGTCATCGAGATGGCGTTCCTCAACGGCCAGGAAGCCCCGACCGTCGAGACCTCCGACGC
>JAIEQQ010000507.1 GCA_019747615.1 Phycisphaerales bacterium | reverse complement strand
GCGCCGCCGCGGACCAGATCAATGGCGACGTCGAAGTCTCCGGCGTCAGCCTCTCCTGGTCCGGCCCGCAAGTCATCGAAAAACTCACGCTCTCCGAAGGCGTCTCGCCGGTCGTCGAGGCCCGCGTTAGCGTTCCCGTCAGCCTCTGGTCGCTCATCGCCGGCCGGTACCAGCTCGGCGAGGTCGAGCTCTCCTTCGACGCCAACCTGGCCCGCAGCAAAGCCGGCACCACCAACCTCGACCGCGCCCTGGCACCATCCAAGAACGCGCCGCCACCTTCGCGCAGCAAAGACCCCGCCCGCGTCCCGCACAGCCTCAGCGCCACCATTGTCATCGCCGACAGCTCGATCACCATCACCGACGAGAACGCACCCAACCAGCGCACCCGCCTCCGCAAGCTCGCCGGCCAGATCGATCTCGAAGTCGCCAAGACGCTCAAGGCCGCGCTCAAAGGCGTCATCGAGGGCACGACCAAAGACCCCTTCGGCACCATCGAAATCGACGCCCGCGCCGCCAAGTGGTCCGACGACACCGGCACCATCACGCCGCAGAAGCTCACCGTCGATCTCGCTCTGAAAGCCGACCAAATCCCCACGCCAGCACTCGACCTGCTCGCCTCGATGAAGGGCCGCCTCACCCGCGCCGTTGGCGATCGCATCGATGTCACTAGCGTCGTCTCCTACGCCGCGGCGGCCTCGACCGCAACGCTCCAGCTCTCCTCAACCCACGCCAGCGCCAAACTCACCGCAACGTCCGATGGCTCGCGCGTCGCCCTCTCCTCCGAATCGCCCATCCGCCTCAGTGACACCTTCATCCGCGAGATGGGCTCCGACCTCCAAACAGCCCTCGCCCGCTCGGGCGTCATCGAACTCGATCGCTGGCCCGGCGTCGTCATCACCATCGCCAAAGCCTCCATGCCAATGCCCTCCGGCCCCGACCCGGAACTCGGCGAAGCCCAGATCGACGCCACCATCGAGCTCGACAGCGCCGCCGGTCGCATCAAGCTCGACCCCGCGGCCGCCTGGAAGCCCCTCGAAACCCGCCCCCTCCGCATCGAACTTAAAGCCGATCGCCTGATGCGCGAGCTGGCCATCAAAGCCACCGCCGCCGCGCGCGTGGACAACACCGACGCCGGCACACTCGCGATCGATCTGACCATCGCCAGCGCCATCGACAAGTACGCCAAGCCCACGCTCGATCGCATGGCCCTCAAGGGCACCGCAAACCTGCGCTCGGTCGCCACCGCCTTGCTCGAGCCATTCGTCCTTGACACCGGCCTCCGCCTGGCCACCGACATCGGCCCCACGCTCGACATCGCGATCGAGGGCTCACAATCCGACGGCGTCCCCTCCGCCCTCATCAAGATCACCAGCGACAAACTCAACGCCGCCGCCCGCGCCATCCTCACGCCCGATGAGATCCGACTCGTCGGCACCGACTCGCAACTCACGTGGTCCGCCGCCGGAGATCTCCTCGGTCGCTCGCTGGACCCGCAGAGCGGCTGGCGCTTCGAACCTCGCGGCGTCGCCACCATCAAAATCCCCAAAGCCATCTACTCGGCCCCCGCCGCCAAGGGCAAAGTCGGCCCCGCCGCGCTCGCCAGCGCACTGGAAACCGACGCCACCCTCACCCTCTCCGGCCTCCGCCTCACCCGTATCGCATCCCCTGCCGCGCTCACCGACGCCGCCGCGCCGGCAAGCGCCGTCGATATCCGCGATGTCACACTCCAGATCGTCCAAACGCCCGACCGCCCCTTCACGTTGACGTGCCGCGCAAACGCCGCTTCGGGCGCCGCACCATTCCAAGTCAACGCCGACGCCCGCATCAATCAACCACTTGAACTGCTCGGCACTCAGCCGCTCGAACGCCGCATCCTCGGCGCCGGCGTCACCGCCGAGATCCGCCTCACCGACACCCCCGCCTCCCTCGCGGGTCTGCTGACACCCAGCGTCGGCGCGCTCGTCGCCGATCTCAGCGACGCCCTCGGCTCACGCGTGAATGCCACCGCCGCGATCAAGGAAGATGCCGGCCTCATCGCGCTCCGCGCCGACGCCACACTCGATCGCGCCACGCTCGCCATCCGCGCCGACCTCGGCAAGGGCAACGCCAAAGTCTCCACGCTCACCCTCAGCTCGAACCTCGATCGCGCCTCGCTCGATCGCCTCCTCACCGCCCTCAACGTCATCGGCGGCACCGGCGATCTCCAACTCCAAAGCCCACTGCCGCTTGTCCTCTCGCTCAACCCCGTCACCATCCCTATCACGCCAGACTTGGTCCCTCAACCGCAATCCGACCAAGTCCTCACCGCCTCGCTCTCAATCCCCTCGCCCACCACCTGGTCCATCGTGCAGCGCCCCGGCATGAGCAACGTCTCCAGCGCCCTGGGCGATCGCATCACCGTTGAGCCGATCGCGCTGGAGATCACCGCCGCCCCCGCCACGCTCGTCGGCACCGGCGGCGTCGTACGCGCCGCGTTCACCGGCGGCGCCCGCTCCGCTGGCGGCTCCCGCCTTGGCGATATCGCCGCCACCGCGACGATCACCCTCGCCAAAGGCCAGCCCGACGGCCCCTTCCAGCTCCAGTTCAACGCCCGCGCCATCGATTGCGGCCTCCTCGGCGCGATCATGTCCGACCCCATGCTCCCGGTCGCCATCATCGGCCCCACCGCCGACGCCGCGCTCGACGTCGACGCCCGACTCGTGCCCGCCGCTGGCTCGGCCCGCCTGGATCGCCTCACCGCCACCGCCTCGATCACCGGCGCTCGCACGCGAACCGAAACGCCCCTGAAAATGCGTCTCTCGCCAAGCGGTCGCATCGAGCTCGAAGCCCCGCTCAAGATCGTCTGCACGCCCGACACGCAGTGGCTCAACCAAACACTCACGCAAGCCCAAGCGACGCCGCGAGCTTCGGCGACTTCATCCGGCACGCCCGGCGCAAGCACACCGCCGCGCACACCCATCACCTTCGCCAACATCTCCCCCATCTCCATCAGCCTCGACAAACTCAGCCTCCCCGGCAACCTCGCCCCCGGCCAGACCCCCATCCCCGAACAGCTCGACCACATCATCGAAACCACGCAAACCGCCCTCGCCGGCAACGAGCGCGGCCCTCTCCGCCTCGCCGGCTTCAAGCTCCGCACCCGCTGGACCGACCCGCGCCGCGCCGAAATCTCCCTCGACGTCGCCTCCGCACAACTCGCCGAGCAACCCGCCACCGGCGCAATGAAACTCACCGCCACCGTCCGCGATGCCCTCGGCCCCGCGGGCATCACCCCGCAAAACGCCAAGTACACCGCCGAGGCCCGCCTCCCGCTCATCCCCACCGCCCTCGTCGATGCCCTCACCGCCCAAGGCGGAATGCTCAACGAGCTCCTTGGCTCCACCTCCAGCGTCACCATCAAATCCGCCGACTACGACGCCGCCACCCGCCGCGGCTCCGCCGTTGTCGACGCCTCATCGCCCCGCGCCACCGCTTCCATCGCCGGCACCATCGATGACGCCGCGTTCCGGTCCTCTGGCCCGCTGGAAGTCACCATTACCGAAGTCTCGCCCGGCCTCAGCGGCATCTTGGCCACCAAACAACCCGTCTTCGGCGTCATCGAGAAGCGCGCCGGCGATCAGCCCGCACGCTTCACGTCACGCGCCATCAACGTCCCGCTCGCCGGCGACATGTCCATTCTCGATGGCGACATGCTCATCGATCTCGGCGAGGCCCGCGTGGCGCTTGCGCCCTCCATCGCCAAGCTCCTCAAGCCGCTGACCGCCACCGACGCCGGCGCCAAACTCCTGCGCTACGAGCCGCTCAGCATCTCAGCCCGTAAGGGCGTTCTGCAGCTCGCACGCTGGAGTTTCCCGCTGGACACGTTCACCTTCCAGACACAGGGCTCGATCGACCTCGTGAAACGCGAAGTCGATCTCACCACCTGGGTCCCCGCCGGCGCGCTCACCAGCGAGACCCTCGGCGCAGTCAGCAAGCAGTTCGGCGCACTCACCGGCAAGCAGCTCGCCACCATCGACGACAAAGTCCTCGTCCCCCTTCGCACCCGAGGCAGCCTGTCGAGCCCCACCACCACCCCGGAGTTCAGCGCCGAAACCGTCGACGAGTTCCAGAAACTCGGCGGCCGACTGCTCAAAGACCAGATCAAGTCCAAGGGCGAAGAGATCATCAAAGATCGCATCCCCGGTCTCGGCACCCCCACCCCCACCCCGGGCACCCCCACCACGCCCGGCATCACGCCCCCAAAGCCCTGAACCATGCCAAGATTCCTCGTCCACCCAAGCGACCCCGAAGCCTCCTCCGACAACACTGCGCCACCGCTCTACATCGACGCCGATCAAGAAGCCAGCGTCGCC
>JAIEQQ010000179.1 GCA_019747615.1 Phycisphaerales bacterium | reverse complement strand
AGGCGATCGATACGGTCTTCTGGGAGTATGAGCAGGCCAAGCGCGACCTGTCCGGTGGCAACTTGCGTCTTGTGGTGAGCATCGCCAAGAAGTACCGCAACCGCGGGCTGAGCTTCCTCGACGTCATCCAGGAGGGCAACACCGGCCTGATGCGCGCTGTGGACAAGTACGAGTACAAGCGCGGGTTCAAGTTCAGCACGTACGCGACGTGGTGGATCCGCCAGGCGATCACCCGCGCGATCGCCGATCATGCCCGCACCATCCGCGTGCCGGTCCACATGATCGAGACGATGACCAAGCTCCGCAACATCCAGAAGATGATGTTCCAGGAGATGGGGCGCGAGCCGACGATGGACGAGATTTCCGAGCGGGCCGCGATGAGCTTGGTCGAGGTGCGCCGCGTGATGAAGATCTCGCGCTCGCCGGTCTCGCTGGATCGGCCGGTCGGCGAAACCGAGGACTCGTCGTTCGGTGATTTCCTTGAGGACACCAAGGGCGAATCGCCCGTGCAGACCGCCACCAGCGACTCGCTCAAGCACCGCATCGAGCACGTGCTCAAGAGCCTCACCTATCGCGAGCGCGAGATCATCAAGCTCCGCTACGGCATCGGCGATGGCTACACCTACACGCTCGAAGAAGTCGGTCGCATCTTCAAGGTCACGCGCGAGCGCGTGCGCCAGGTTGAGGCCAAGGCCATCCGCAAGCTCCAGCATCCCGTCCGCTCGCGCAAGCTCGCGGGCTTCCTCGATCGCACCGCTGTGAGTGTCACCGAGATCAAGCCCACGAAGCCTCTGAGCGCCATCGCGACGGGCGAGCCGGCGGACTTCGGCGATGACGGACCGATCGTCAACCTCAACCCCGCGCAGATCGCGACGCTCGCGGAGATCAACGGCGGCTCGTTCGAGGGCATTCAGGACCTGGCGGAGCAGATGGCCGAGTTGCGGTAATCACGCTCGCATCCCGTGGGGCAGGCGTCCCGCCTGCCTCCCGCCGACTCACTCATCCTCTACACCCTCACATCCTCTGGTCCTCACGCGCGCGTGCCGGCACCGCGTCCGATCAGCGCCATGCCGATCGCGCCGCCGACGAGGCCGATGCCGCAGAGCACGCCGATGGTGGGCAGCAGCGCTTCGAGCGAGGAGCCGCGCCAGATGCCGCCTTCGAGCGCGAGCATGCCCCAGCGCACGGGGCTGATGTGGCTGAGGCGCTGCATGAACGCGGGCATGACAAACAGCGGCACCGCGGCCCCGCCGATCATCGCCAGCATCATCATGATGGCCCAGCCGCCCCGGCTGACGGCCTGCTCGCTGCGGCCGACGGTCGCGGCGAACATCATGATCCCCGTGAAGGCGATGACGGTGGCCAGCCCGCCAGCAGCGAGCGAGAGCGGCGCGACCGGTCGAACGCCGAAGACGATCATCGCCATCGCGAGCATGAACACGACCACCACGATCGACACGATCGCGGCGGTCAGGCCCTTGGCCAAGAGAATGCGGCGAGGCGAGAGCGGCGAGACGCAGAGGCGCGTGAAGGTGCCGCGCGTGCGCTCGCCAGCAAGGTTCGCAGCGAAGCCCATCGCGCAGCCCATGAGTCCCCACATCATGCCCTGCGGGAAGCTGATGGCATATGAGTTGTCGGGCACGTCAAGGCGGGCCTTGACCGCCGACGTGCGGACGTTGACCGGCGAGAACCCGCCGCCGCCGTTTGCGGGCGCCGCGTCGGTGCCGGGCTGTGTGCCGCCGGCGCGGTTCAGCGCTGCGGTCGTCGTTGTCAGCGTCTCAAGCGTTGAGAGCATCGTGCCCATGAGCAGGCGATTGGCGGGGTTGACGTCCTTGCTGGCGCTCAGTGAGGCCCGGGCGGTCTCGAGCATCTTCTTCGAGCGGGCTGGGTCGGTGAACGTCGTGCTCAGTTGCTGAAACGCGATCTTCTGCACGATGCCCTGGATCCAGCCGGTCTCGGCCTGGCGCGATGGATCGATGCCCAGCTCGACGGTCGCGCCGGTGCCGCTGGTGAAGAGCTTGTCCTGCGAAGACTGGTAGCCCGCGGGCACATGGATGAACGCCACGGCCTTGCGTGCGAGCACCGACGCCCGGGCCTCATCAACGCTCGTGGCCATCGTGGCGTGCAGTTCCGCGTCGGCCTTGATGGCGCTCACAAAGAGCGCCGAGGCTTCTGTGCGGTCGCTGTCGACGATCGTGATCGCAAGCTTGGGCGCCTCGCCGTCGTCCGAACCGCCGGAAAAGACCGCGCCGAAGAAGCAGGCAAAGAGCACCGGGAAAATGAGCGTGAAGAAGCACGCCGAGCGGTCGCGCACGAGCATCCGCAGGTCGCTGATCACGATGGCGAAGATGGCGTTCATGCGGTGGTTCCGGCGAGGGTGCGTTGAGGTCATCGGGCGGACACACGCCAGAGTGTTCTGAGAGTGGCGAGGCGATGACGAGCGTGGCTCGGGAGTTTCCAGGAGTGCTTGGTATCGGCGGCGCGTGGGGCGTCGCGCTGGGATCGATCAATCTCGCAGCTCGCGCCCGGTGAGTGAAAGGAACACGGCTTGAAGATCCGGCGACTGCACGCCGGCGGACTTGACGTTCGCCCGCTCGGACTCGCTGAGCGCGAGCCTCAGCGTCTCCAGCGGCTCATCGGTGACGGTGACCTCCGGCGCGTCGGCGTTCACGCGCTGGATGCGGACGATGGAGGAGCCGCCGTGCTGGCGGATGAGGTCGTCAACGGAGCCCAGGGCCAGGAGCTTGCCGTGGTCGATGATCGCGACACGATCGCAGAGCTGCTGGGCTTCTTCCATGTAGTGGGTGGAGTAGATGACGGTTTTGCCCTGCGACTTCAGATGCCGCACGATCTCAAAGAGCGCGTGGCGAGAGTGCGGATCGACGCCAGCGGTCGGCTCGTCGAGCAGAACGATGGCCGGATCGTGCACCAAGGCCGCGGCGACATTCAGGCGGCGCTTCATGCCGCCGGAATACGCCTCGACCCGGTCGCCGGCGCGATCGGTGAGCCCGACGAGGCGGAGGCACTCTTCAACCCGCGTCGCGAGCGTGGATCGTGAGAGCGAGAAGAGCGAGCCGAAGAGCCGGAGGTTCTCCTTGCCCGAGAGTTCGTCATAGAGCGACACCGACTGCGTCGCGATCCCCAGGTGGCTCTTGGCGCTTGCGTCAAACGGGTCGAGTTCACCGGCGACGCCGGGCACGCTGAGCGTGATGCGACCGTCGCTGGGCCGCAGCAGGCCGACGATCATGCTGATGGTCGTTGTCTTTCCCGCGCCATTGGGCCCGAGCAGGCCGAGCACCTCGCCCGGGGCGATCGTCATCGACAATCGATCAACCGCGACGCGCTGGCCGCTGCCGGATCCGAATCGGCGCGTGACGTCAGTGAGCGTGATCATGTGGGCGTACTTTCGGTCTGCGGTCGCATCGGCAAGCTCGCTGATTCACGCGGGTGTTGATTCCAGTTCGCGTTCAACCTCGCCCCAACTTTGGGCGATGGTCGGCGCTGAAAAATCAAAGCGCAGGCCCGCCGCCTTGAAGAGCTCCGGCAGCGGCCTTGAGCCACCCAGTGACAACGCCGCCTTGTAATCGCGGATCGCCACGCCCGCGTCGCGCTTGTAGCGCCCGAAGAGCTGCAGCGCGCCGAGCTGCGCGATGCCGTATTCGATGTAGTAGAACGGTGACGAGAACAGGTGGAGCTGGCGGTGCCACAGCGATTCGCGATAGTCCTCGAGCCCGGACCAATCCAGATCCCCGCCGAAGCGCGTGTGGATCGAGCGCCACGCCTGCGAGCGATCGGCGCGTGAGTGGCCGGGGTTCGTGTAGAGCCAGTGCTGGAACTGATCGATCGTCGCGATCCAGGGCAGGATCGTCGCGAGACTCTCCATGTGGACACGGCGCGCTCGCACCGCGTCCTCGGCGCTGTAGAACTCGTCAAGATACGGGTAGCTCGTCAGCTCCATGCTCATGCTGGCGACCTCGCAGAACTCCAGCGGGATCTCGGCGCGATACGCCAGCAGGTTCTCATCGCGGCACAAAAGCGAGTGGAACGCGTGCCCCGCCTCGTGAACCATCGTGTCCACGTCGCGCTGCACGCCGACGGCGTTCATGAAGATGAACGGCTTTCGCTGCCGGTGCAGCATCGACTGATACCCGCCCGGCGCCTTGCCCGTGCGCGAGTCCAGATCGAAACAGCCGCCGGCGGTCTGCATCGAGTCGAACATCCGCCCGAGCGAAACATCCATGCGGTGAAAGAGCCTGCTCGTGCGGCTCAGCAGCTCGGCGGAGTTCTCAAACGGCCGCAGCGGCTGGCGGCCCTTGACGTCCACCGAAAGGTCCCAAG
>JAIEQQ010000440.1 GCA_019747615.1 Phycisphaerales bacterium | reverse complement strand
CAAGGGAATGCCCATCCGCCAAGCGGCGATCGACGCGGCATCGCAGCGCCTTCGCCCCATCATCATGACCTCGCTGGCCTTCATCCTCGGCGTCGTGCCGCTGCTGACCGCCACCGGCGCCGGCGCTGCCAGCCGCCAGGCACTGGGCACCGCGGTCTTCGGCGGCATGGTCGGCAACACCATCCTCGGCCTCTTATTCACGCCGGCGCTCTACGTCGCGGTGCAGTCTGTCGCGGAGTTCTTTAAGCCCTATCGCCCGCCGCACGTCGCTGGCGACGCCGGCGCGGGCCCCCACTCACCCGCCCAAAGCACACCATCGCCCGCTGTCGTCGCCTGACCCACTTTCTCGCCCGCATCGCACCTTGCTCGGGCGCGTCGGTTTGCTACGCTCGCACCTATGAGCACCCCGCCCGCTGCCAGCGCCCACACGCCCCCCGCTGCTGACCTCAACCTGCGCCAGGTCACCGACCTGTTCATGGTCCAGGAGCAGACAATCCGCCGCGGCGGCGGCACCGGCGCGATCGCCCGCCAGCACGAGAAGGGCCGCCTCACGGCGCGCGAGCGCATCAATCTGCTGCTCGATGGCGATCATCAGGACAACGCGTTCGCGCCGTTCGATCCGTCGCGCTTTCAGGAACTGGGCATCTGGGCCGCCAGCGGCATGTACGCCGAGCACGGCGGCGCGCCCGCCGCGGGCGTGGTCACCGGCATCGGCAACGTCAGCGGCCATCGCTGCATGATCATCGCCAACGACGCGACGGTGAAGGCCGGCGCGTTCTTCCCCATGACCTGCAAGAAGATCATCCGCGCGCAGACGATCGCGATGATGTCGCGCCTGCCGCTGATCTACCTCGTGGATTCGGCCGGCGTGTTCCTGCCCTTGCAAGAGGACGTGTTCCCGGATACGGATGACTTCGGGCGCATCTTCCGCAACAACGCGGTAATCTCCGCCGAGGGCATCCCGCAGATCGCCGCGATCATGGGCTTCTGCGTCGCCGGCGGCGGCTACCTGCCAGTGCTCTGCGACACGCTGCTGATGACCGAGGGCAGCGGGCTGTATCTCGCCGGGCAGGCGCTGGTCAAAGCCGCGATCGGACAGGACGTGAGCGATGAGGACCTCGGCGGGGCCAAGATGCACGCGCAGATCTCCGGGACGATCGACTTCCGCGAGAAGGATGATGTCGCGTGCATTCAGCGGCTGCGGAGTTTGATGGCGAAGTATCGCGCGCGCGGGGGCGACGAGAGCGGACTGTTGCGCGGCGCATGCTTCAAGCCGGGCGAAGACGTCTACACCGTCTTCACCGACAAGCCCGGCGGGCAGTACGACGTGCGAGACCTGATCGCGTGCTTCGTCGATGTCGTTGCCGAGGGCTCGCAGGTCAAGGGCAACTTCGACGAGTACAAGGCTGAGTACGGACAGTCGATCGTCTGCGGCTATGCGCAGATCGGCGGCTACGCCTGCGGCATCGTTGCCAACCAGAAAAAGGTCAGTAAGTCCGGCAAGGGCCAGGTGCAGATGGGCGGCGTGATCTACGACGAATCCGCCGACAAGGCCGCGCGGTTCATCATGGATTGCAACCAGCGCAAGATCCCGATCGTGTTCATGCACGACACCAGCGGCTTCATGGTCGGGCGTGAGAGCGAGCAGGGCGGGATCATCCGCTCGGGCGCGAAGATGGTGAACGCCATGAGCAACTGCGTGGTGCCCAAGATCGTGCTCATCACCGGCTCAAGCTACGGCGCGGGCAACTACGCCATGTGCGGGCGCGCGTTTGACCCGTACCTCACGCTCGCCTGGCCCGGCAGCAAGTGCGCCGTCATGGGCGCCAATCAGGCCAGCGGCGTATTGGCGATGATCGAAGAACGCTCACGCGAGCGCAAGGGCGAGAAGATTGACGAGCTGACCCACGCCGCGATTCTCAACGCCGTGAAGGCCGGGTACAACGAGCAGCAGGACATCCGCCACGGCGCCGCCCGCGGCTGGGTGGACCGCATCATCGAGCCGCACAACACGCGCGCAGAAATGACCGCCGCGTTGGAGGCGACGGTCAACTGGGACTATTCGCGGCCGTTCAAGGTCGGCGTGATCCAAACCTAAGCGGACGATCTCCGACGCGCTAAATGCTTAGCGACGACGACGCGTCGCGAGCAGACCGCCAAGCCCAAGCACCGCGGCTGCGCCCGGGGTCGGGATCGTGATCGTCGCGCTGAAGATGATGCCGCTGACGCCCAGGCCCTGGTCACGCTGGTAGAGGTACAGCGTGTTCAAGCCGGTGTTGACCGGAATGACGGGGTTGTAGAACGTCGGCACCGCGAAGTTGGCGGTTGTGCTTGAGAGGATCGGCGTGCCGTTGACATACAGGAAGTCGGGGTTCGCACCGCCGAAGACCAAGTCACCGGCGCTGTCGTCCACCGCGAGTTCAAGGTTCAACTGCGCGAAGGTCGCGCCCGGAGTCGTCACGTTGAACTGAATCGCATACAGCGACGAGCCCGAGAGCCCGAAGCCAGACGTGTTCTGATACATCCCGAAGTTGATCCAGCGTGCCGCCGTATCGCTGATGCCGGGCGTCCACACGCCCACCGGGTTGATCACGACCGCGGCCGGCCCCGACACGGCACCGGCGAAGTCCGCCGGCGTGAACGCAAACGCGCTGATCGGAGCCCCACCGGGGTTGTTCGGCAGATAGGTGACGGTGTCATCAGACTGGCCGGCGATGCCGGGCGAGCCAGCGACCTGGCCGCTGCGGATCGTGATCGTCTCAGCGTTTGCAACGGCGCAGGCACCGAGCAAAGCAGCCACAGCCAGCGACGCGATAGCACGAGTTTGCATAGTTCTCTCTCTCTTCTGGCCGGTGAACGCCGGCCCAATGCCCCGTCCGGGGCTCACTTTGCCGATGCACGATGATCGCGCGAGAATCGGCTGGGAAGAGTCTACGGGTTTTCGACGCCCCGGCCAGTAAAACTCTTAAAATTTGATTCGGGTTTCGCACGGTATTTTCGTGACACACTCGAACTGTGGCCTCATGGGAGCCCTCAACCCCGAACGCGACGCGAGGATCTGTTTCGTACATTCGTAGCTGCCGATGGCCCAAGATTCCGCGACCGCCCGCCGGACGCAGGCCCCATTCCGCGGCCATACGCAGGAGAGGGATTTTGCCGCATACAAAGGCTTTTTTTGTGCCAATTGTCCGGGGCATTCCGCAGGCTCTGTGTTAGTCTCTTGGCATGACTCGACCACATTCTCGTCGGGCTTCCCGCTTCGCGGCGGTGGTTATCCTCATCGGCATCGCGGGCTCGCTCGACGGCGTGAGCGTCACCGCGACCGGCCTGGGGAACATCGCAGTGCTCAACGGCTCGGTCCGCAACTGGGGCGGCGCGGGGATCCAGCTTGGAAGCCCCGTGACGACCTCTTGCCGTATCGCGGGCATTCGCTCGGTCGGAAACGGGCTCGGCGTCAGATGCGGCGATTACAGCGCCGTTGCCGATTGCGTGCTCAACGACAACACGGGGATCGGGCTGCTTGTCGGGAATAGCAGCACGGTCACGAACTGCATCACAAACAGCAACACGGGCAGCGGCCTGGGTACTGGCTTTTGTGCCGCAGTGACCAACTGCACGGCCAATGACAACGGCGGCTTCGGCGTCAGCACAGGGACCGGATCCACGATCTCAAACACGATCGCCCGCAACAACGCGACAGGCGGCCTTGCGATCACGCAGAACTCCACGGTCATCGGCTGCACCATCGTCGCGAACAACACCGTCGGTATCCGAAGCACATCCGATGGGACGATCCTCAACTGCACCATCAGCAGCACATTGGGAGGGGGTGGGTCTGGTGTCACGTCGTCCTTCGGAGGGCTCCGCATCGAGAACTCGTCAATCAACAACAACAGCTGTCACGGCGTAATTGTTGATGCCGCTGCTCCTAGCGCAAAGCTCTCGATCACGGGTTGCAACATCTGCGGCAACCTCGCTGGAGGGGTCTCCTCAGTCATCACCACCCAAGTACTCGATTCCGTCGTGTCTGAGAACAGCGGTGTGGGTATCCGTGTGTCCGGTTCAAGCCTCATCCGAGGTTGCACCATCAACTCCAACTCGCTCTCGGGCGTCGAACTCACCGCCAACGGCAACGTCGTGCAGAACAACATGATCTCCTCGAATGCCGCCCTGATCGCGACCGCCGCGGGCATCCGAGTCCAAGGTGCCGACAACACTGTCGACGGCAACCGTCTTTCCGCCAACGCGCAGGGCAGCATCAAAATCAACGCCGGTGGGAATCTGGTGCTCCGCAACTCGCTCTCTGGCAGCGGCGCAGCCAT
>JAIEQQ010000010.1 GCA_019747615.1 Phycisphaerales bacterium | reverse complement strand
AACGACTCAACATGCCCGTCGCTGAAGCCCATCTGACCAACGTTGGACTGGTGGTTGGCGTTCTCAACGGTGATGACCGAGCCCTTGCCGTGAGCGGGGCCGAAGTCGGTGTAGTTCTGCCGGCCCCACACGATGCCGCTGCCTAGTGCCCCGCGCTCCGGCCCGTCGCTCAGCGCCTTGGCGCCCGTGATGATCGAGCCCTTGTACGCCACGGTGTCCTGCAACACCAGCGACGTGCCATCGCCAAACAGCGGCACTCTCGAAGGCGTCGTGTTCCGAATGCTCGCGTCCTTCATCGGGCCGATGTTGAACCGGTGCAGCTTCACATCCGACGGGTTCACCGGGCCCGGCGCCACCGGCGAGCGCGTCTTGGTGTCCGTGTGCGCCATGTACCAACTCTGGTTGTAGTTCGAGTTGTACCCCTCGTCGATCAGCCGATCGATGTCCGTCGGCGTGAACGACTTGTAGCCGTTGTCGTTGATGCGCCCGATGTTCAGATTCTGGCTCGCCTGCGACGGGCTCGATGGGCAGAGCAGCCCGCCCGGCTTGCAATACCCGCCGTTCACATAGTCCGCGATCCAGCCCTTCTCGTCGAACGCGCCGTTGCCGTAGTCACGCCGATTGTCCGCCGCGCCCGTGCTGAACAGCCCCTTGCGATCCGCGGCGTGCGTGCCCGCAGCAATCGAAAGCTGCCGAAGCGCCGAGCCGCACTTGCTCTGACGCGCCGCGTCACGCGCCCCCGCCAAGCTCGGCACCAAAATCCCGACCAGCAGCGCGATGATCGCGATCACCACCAGCAGCTCGATCAGCGTAAAGCCGCCGATGCCATGACGCGTTGAACCCGCTCGTGACCCTGACGTGACTCCGGAACGTTGCCCCGCGATCGCATGTTTCATCGGTACTCCATCGAGCTTGCTCACCCACCGGGAACGAACGAACCGCCCTCGACGCGGGCCGCGATCTCGCCAATCTCCGACTCAGGATCGCCACGCCATGAACAAACCGCGTTCGGTTGGTTCCTAGCCACGCACGAAGATAGTGATTCGCGGCGACGGTTCCAAGCGATGAAGTGTCAAGATGCCGTCAAGATTCAGTGAGTCGTTTACAATTGCGTCAGTGGTCAGCCTCCAGCTTTCAGCCTTCAGCGTCAAGCTTGAAACAGAGAACCCCGGCGCGTGTGCGCCGGGGTTGTTGGGTCTGGATTCACTGATGTCGATCGTCTGCGCGAGGCAGGCGGGACGCCCGCCTTGACAGCCATCAGCTTTCAGCCTTCAGCCGTCAGAAGTCAGCAGCGACGCGGCCCTCGGCCTTTCCGCTCACAGCGCGCACCCGTCAAAGTAAATCGCGAAGAACAGGTTGTAGTCCGCCTCCGTCGTCCCGTTGTTGGTCGTCAGCGCGCCGAATGGCGGCAGCGGCGAACCGTCGTCATTGGCGATGTCGCACACCGGGTTCGCATCGAAGAAGTTGGCAAAGAACAGGTTGTAGTCCCCTTCGGTCACGCCGTTGTTCACCCCGCCGGGGCCGTAGGGCGGCAGCGCCGCCCCGTCGTCGGACGCGATGTCCGCCGGCGAGCAGGTTTCGGGGATCGTGATCGCAAAGAGTCCGTTGCCGCCGCCGAGGTTGTTCGGCACGCGCGTGTATCCGACGCCGAAGACGAACTGTCCATCCGGCGACAGGCAGCGCCGCCGCCCGTCGGAGCCGCCCTGCTCAAACGGGTAGCCGGTGAAGGGCGAAAAGAGCGAGCCGAGTGTTGCGTTGATCCCCGGGCGGAGCGTGAGCACGGTCTGATTGACGATATACAGAACGCGCGGCCGCCCCGCAGGATCGGTGCCGTAGAGCACCTCGCGCTGCACGCCGCCGGGCAGCGTGACGTTACAGACGAAGACGATCTGCCCGCGCGCGTTCATGCAGATGGCCGTGCCGTAGGACGACAAGTTCGACACGGTCGAGCCCATCGGGAATCCCGGAGCCGGTCCGGTCTCGTAGACGACCGTCTGGAGCAGGCCGCCGGGCAATCGGAGGAAAATCGCCTGCCGCCCGTTCAAGGCAATGTCAGCGCTGCGCAGCACGCCCTTGATCGCCAGGTGCCCGCTATCGCTCACCATCGGCGTGCGAGGCGACGCGCCGACGGGGTCGTTGTATCGCACGCCAACCGGAAGGTCCGCGACCTGCTGATCCTCGCGATAGACCAGTTGCTTTCCCAGGGCGTTGTAGATCCACACGCCGCCGTCGTTGGTCGCGGTGACGCCGCCGCCGGTGACGTTTCCGGAGAACGCGATGGTGTTGTTGGGGTTCGCAATCCCGATCGGGTTGGTGATGCCGCTAAAGCGAGCGCCGGCCGGGAACCCCGTCGCGGGCGAGCCGCCGGCGACGGCGATGCTCTCGACCAGCGGCAGTGAGCCGGTGCTGCCGCGATAGATGCCGTTGGTGCCGTTGGTGTCCTGGTAGCTCGCATTGAGCGCGAAGATGGGGCCGTCGTTGAGCACGGGAATACCGAACGAAACGAAGCCGCCGGGCGGGAACGCTTGCGTCCGAGCTGCGACCGCGAGGGTGCTGGGCAGACCGAGCATCATGGCGGTGAACCCGCCGGTCGCGCCGCCGGTGGTGCCGACCCGAAAGACCGGAACGCCGTTGTTGTTGATGGCCACAAAGGGCGGCCCGGTGATCGTCGAGAACGTCGTGCCCGCAAAGCCGGGGACCGGTGCGCCGAGTCGCCCGACCCCGATGAGCACGCCGTTCTCTTGCACCCAGATGCCCGAATCGCCGGCGAGGGCGTTCACGGCGAACCCGACGCCACCGGTATCGGCAAGCCAGAGGCTCAGAACCCCGTTAAAGCTATCGAACGTCCCGCCGCCGGGCGCGCTTGCGCCCTGCTGGGTGATCAGCGTGATCGCGCCCGGCGCGTCGGACCACACGCCGCTGGTGGCGCCGGTGCCGGTGGTGCGAGCCGTGAATGCGACGTGATTCGAGGCGTTGATGACCGGGCGGTAGTTGCCATTGAACGTCTTGCCCGGCAGGCCGGGCGCGCTGTCGCCATCCAGCACGATCGCGCGGATCGGCGCGCTCTGGGCAAACACGCCAGAAGCAAGACCGACCACCGCCAGCAGAATTGCCGCCACGCGTGGACCGCCCGCCAAACGCGCATTGCGTTCAACCGTCAACGCCGACCGATCGCAGACCGTGTGATTGCAGCGCGTACCCGTGGCCGAACCTCCTGCGCGAAGGGTCAATCAGACCCGTCCGCTCACCAAGAGCCTACTGCCAGAACACGAAGGATCGCCCCGAAAACTGAGAAACCTCGCGAAACGCCGGGAATCGGGGGGATATAGGTACGGGTTGGGTGGGGGCGCTAAACCTCGCGCAACTGAACCTCGCGCAACCCTTCGTGGCGGGCAGCACGTCCATGGTTACGAGGGGCAGCCATCGAAGTAAATCGCGAAGAACAGGTTGTAGTCCGCCTCCGTCGTCCCGTTGTTCGTCGCCAGCACGCCGAACGGCGGCAGCGGCGAGCCGTCGTCATTGGCGATATCGCACAGCGCACCGGCGTCGAAGAACGTCGAGAAGAACGCGTTGTAATCGCCCTCGGTCACGCCGTTGTTCGTGCCGCCCGGCGCCCCGATCGGCGGCAGCGGGTCGCCGTTGTCATACGCGATATCCGCCGGCGTGCAGCGCGGCACCAGATCAACACCAAGCGTGCCGTCCTTGGTCACGCGCTGGACAAAGATGTCGTTGCCGCCGCTGCGGTTCTCGTGCCACGCCAGGACCACGCCGGTGCCATCGCGCTCGCTGGCGAGCCGGCCCTTGGGGTTCACGTTGCTGTTGATGTCGATGATCGCATCGGGTGACCAAGCGTTGTTGCCGCTGGCGGTAATGCGCGTCCCGCGAACCTTGAAGTTCACCGCATCGACATAGTCGAACCAGAACACGCTGTACTCGCCGTTCTCGCTGGCCACGCCCTGCACAAAGCTCTTGTCCGTCGCGCCAAGCGGCAGAATCGTCACGCCCGCGCTGCCCCACAGCGGCGTGCCCGAAGCCTCAAACCGCTGCGCGCCGACGCCGGTGAGCGACTGGCTGCTGTTCTTCTCCGGCCAGCACAGGAACATGTCGCCGGTTGATGGAATGAAATCGGCGCTGCAGTTGGCTTGGCTGCCGCCGGTGCTGCCCTGCGGCGGCGTCGCATACTGGAGCACGCCGGCACTATTCACACGCTGCACACGGTTCTTGAAGTTCGTTGACGGGCCGCCGTACCACGCCGTGAAGAGGCCCCCGCTGCCGTCGGAGATCGCCGGCGGATAGAACGCGATTGAGAGCCCGTCGG
>JAIEQQ010000293.1 GCA_019747615.1 Phycisphaerales bacterium | reverse complement strand
GGTCGGTCGCGACCATCGCCAACTGGGGCCCCGGCAATGTCGCGGTCAACAACTCTGGCACACTGCCCCTCCGCCCAGACCCCTCCGGCGACGCGACGCCCCTGCTGCGTGAGTTCTGCCGTCCGGACGACGTGCGAATCAAGGCGGTCGAGCGTCCCGGCGGGACCTTCCGATACATGCTCGAGCCCGGGCACGTCGGATACTCGGCATCCAACGACGTCGTGTACGGCTGGGTCGATCTGGGCGCCGTGCCGCCCTATGCGTCGATCCCCGGCGAGACGGGCGACCACTGCGTCTACCTCTACACGCCGGCAGAGGAACTCGTCTTTGATTTCATCGTTCACGAGTCGCTGACCTTCGCACACTCGCCGAGTGTTCGCGTCTTCAGCATGTCGCCGGGCGGGCCGCTGTACCCGGATCCTGCCGCTGTCGCT
This sequence comes from Phycisphaerales bacterium, assembly GCA_019747615.1. The sequence continues at coordinate 3,868 of JAIEQQ010000293.1, read as the reverse complement.
GCGGCGCTGCCGGTCCCGACGGACTTGATCGATCTTGGCCAGGCGATGCCCGAGCCGCCTACTCGCACACTGACGAAGTACGCGGAGCTGCTGACGCTGGCCGCGGCTCGCCTGAACCGACCGATCACCGAGTTCCGCGCCTTCCGATACCGCTTGGCGTTCCCGCCGGCACCGGCGATGTGCTGCATCTCGCACCCGCTGCTTGAAAAACCGTGATTCCCCACTGGCTGGCGCTCTCCTGCGTGGCCGGATCTCGATCAGCACCCATCTCGCGGGTACTCATACAGGATCGCTGCCATGAAGAAGATCACTCGCGCCGGGTTCACGCTCATCGAGCTGTTGGTGGTGATCGCCATCATCGCGCTGCTCATTTCCATCCTGCTGCCCTCGCTGGGCAAAGCCCGCAACCTCGCGCGGCTCTCGCTCTCGATGAGCAACAACCGCCAGATCCTCACCGCGGCCCTCAGCTACCGCACCGACTTCAAAGAGGCCATGCCCTACGTCCTCACCGTCAGCGGCAGCTTCGTCGGCTGGAGCAGCTTCACCTATGGCGGCAAAGCCTGCAACGAACGCTGGCTCGGTGTGCAGGGCGGTGCATACGACCTGGCCCCCGGCAAGCGCCCGCTCAACAGCTATCTCTACCCCGAGCTCAACCTCCCAACGACGATCGCCGACGTCGGCCAGCGCCGTGCCATCGAGCTGCCGATCTTCAAGTCCCCCGGCGATACCGCCAGCTATCAGTTCTTCACGCCGTACCCGACGCCCGATCCGCGATTCTCCAGCTACGACGACACCGGGACCAGCTACCACACCAACCTCGCATGGTGGGGCCCGCTGAAGACCTGGATGGACCAGCGCGGCCAAGGCCAGCGCGCCGGCGAAAACTCGCTGGTCTATTCCTGGCGCGTCATGAACTTCGGCATCCGCCGCATGTCCACCGCCGCGAACTTCATCCCCTCCAAGTTCGTCTGGGTCCACGACCAGACCGCCGACGTCGTCGCCAACGACTCGCAACGCCGCAACTGGGTCGGCGAGTTCAAGGACACCAACCGCGCCGTCATGAGCTTCCTGGATGGCCACACCGACTACGTCGCCATGACTCCGGGCGAAGTCATGACGAAGGAGTACTGGTTCTGGGTGCCAATGCCTGGCCAGCCGACGCCGTAATTCCCGATTGCCGTCTTCGGCCAGACGCGCTCTCTCAACACCATGACAAAGGCCCCGGCGCGTTGGCGCCGGGGCCTTTGTCGTTCGTGTGCGCCAGGTCCGCATCGCAGGTGCCGTCAATCACCTGAAACGCGGCCTTCCCCCGCGGCCCGCGCTCAGAACGCGCACCCGTCAAAGAAGATCGCAAAGAACAGGTTGTAATCACCCTCGGTCACGCCGTTGTTCGTGGCCAACGCGCCGAACGGCGGGAGCGGTGAGCTGTCGTCATTGGCGATGTCGCACGCCGCGCCGGCGTCAAAGAACGTTGCGAAGAAGAGGTTGTAATCGCCCTCGGTCACGCCGTTGTTCACGCTGCCCGGGACGCCGATGGGCGGCAGCGGGCTGCCGTCGTCAAACGCGATGTCGGCGGGGTTGCAGCGAGTCTGCACCGGAGCATTCACCGTCACCGAAGCGCGGCTGCCGATATCCACGCCGCAGGTGCCGGTGACGCGCACTGTGTATGCGCCCGAGTCCGACGCCGCGGCGCCGCTGATCGTCAGTGCGACCGTCTGGTTGGAAGCCAGCGCGCCTGTCGCGCCGCTGACCACGCCACCGCCGATCGCCGCGCCCGCCGCGCCATCGGTGATCGCTACGCCATTCCTGAGCCACTCGTACGTCGAAGTGCCGGCGACGCGGACCGCCGCGCTGAGCGCGATCGACTGGCCGCTGTCGATCGTCGATGTCCCCGGCGTCACAGTCGCAAACGAGCACGCGCCGATGAACAGGTCCAGGTTCGCCCCGTCGTTCGTCACCGTCGGGTCCAGCAGGCGATCGGTGCGATACACGATGTTGCCGTTGTTGGCGACCTGCACGTAGCGGCGTGTCGCGTCGTCAGAAAGGCTGATGATCGAGACGCCGCCGGTGGTGTTGGTGAGCTGCGAGAGCGCGTCCGACGCGATGTCGTACGAGTATGATTCGCGGTTGCCGTCGCTGTTCGAGCCAGTCAGATTCTGGGCGGCCTCGAAGTACACCTTCGTGCCATCCGGCGAGATCTCGGCGTCCGCAAGGTCAACGCCGCTGCCGCCCGAGCCCGGGTTGGTGAGCCGGCGATACGTTCCGGTCTGCGTGTCGACGAGGTGGGTCTTGCGTCCGGTCGCGGTGCCGCCGGAGAAATCCGTGAGCGAGTTGAACACGACGTAGCGCCCCGCGTTGTCCACCCGGGGGAACTCCGACGACTGAGCCGCGGCGGAGATGGTCGCGGCGCTGCGCGTGACCGTGTTATCGCCGTTGTCCTTCCACTTCCAGATCTCTTGGTTGCCGTTGCCGTTGGTGGCGTCGTAGTTCTCGCGACCGCCCCAGACGATCACGGAGCCGTCGCCGTTGATGTCCGAGAAAAAGGTTGCGCTCACGCTGGCGCCGTTGTCTGAGATCTGGACGATCTCGCCGGTGACGCGGTCAACGCGGAAGACCTCGAGGCTGCCGTTCGGGTTGCCGCCGTTGGGGTTGATGCGCGCCCCGAGCGAGAAGAATCGACCGTCGCCGCTCATGCGTGGGTCCGTGACCGGCGAGCCAGTGGGGAAGTTCGTCACGAGGCGGTACGCGCCGCTGTCAACATCAACTTCCCAAAGGTTGAAGACGCCGTTGCCGGAGCCGGGGATGAACGCGAACGCGCTGACGAAGCAGACCTTCAGGCCGTCGGGCGTGATCATCGGGAAGGTGATGGCGGTGCCGCCGCCGCCGGGCGTGCTGGTGACCTGCTTGGTGGTGCGGGTGTCGCGGTCATAGACAAACACCTCAACACTGCGGTCTGCGTTCTGGCCGGTGAGGTCCGCAGTTGTGCGGAACGCGACGCGCCGCCCGTCGGTGGAAAGCGTTGGCTCGAACACACCGACGCCGACGGGCTGGTTGACGATCTGCTCAAAGAGCACCGGCGTGCCGGCGCGAGCATCGGTTGAGAGCATCGCGCTGCCAGCCAGCGCAGCGTGACAGGGTCCGACGACAGGACGGGCGAACGTGTTTCTACATTTCATGGGTCGTGCCTCCGCCGGCGGTCGGGCGTCTCGACGTGAACGCCAGGCTCACCAGTTTGATCTGAGATTGATCTCAGAAAAGTCTACAGTCATTTCGCTGGCACGCAAGAACAAATCGTGTAGAATCTTTTCGTGCCCCACGCGACACACTCCGACACCCGCCCGACCCCGAACGCCACCGCGATGCGCGGCTACCGGCGCGCCGCCGCCCGCCTCTGCTCCGAGGTCCGCGCCCTGGTCGCCCTCATCCCCGCCCAGCACCGCACTGCCTCGCGCCTCGCACGCTGGCTTAAGGTCGATCGCTCGCTCTGCTCGCGGTTTCTCGCCGCGGACACCCAGCTCGATGAGCCCGTCCAAGTCTTCGCCCTCTTGCCCGGTGTTGACGGCTTTCGCGCCGTCATCCGCGCGCTGGGGCGCTGCGGCGTTGATCGCTCTCGCGTCGCCAGAGCCTTGGCCGCGGCCAACACCTATGAAGAGTGTGTCGGCCTCGCCGGCGGGAGCCAGAGCAAGCTCGTCCGTCTCACCGCCCGCCTCGCAGCCGAACCCCCCGTCGAAATCGTGAGCCCCTTACGCACCGCCAGCGGCAAACGCCCCGCGATCCTGACCCCGCGCGCGCTGATGTTCAATGCGATGAGCGAGCTCACCGGCACCAACACCCAGGCGTGCTCGCTCACCTACGCCGTCCGTCCGCG
>JAIEQQ010000742.1 GCA_019747615.1 Phycisphaerales bacterium | reverse complement strand
TCTAGACCACCCGTCAACGCGACCAAGAATCAGCCCGGCGACATCACCAGCGCGGCGTTCTGCCCGCTGAGCGAGCTGCTGGCAACGAGCACGCGATTCACGCGAGCCGGCACCGAAGGGCCTTGGCCGGCCAGAAGGCCGGCGGCAGCGCGCCCGGTGTTGATCCGCGCCGGGAGCATTTGCTTCTCCACGATCATCGCGCCCAGCACCGCCAGAAGGCCGCCCGCGCCGGCCATGCAGTTGCCGATCGCCGGGCCCATGAACGCCAGCGGCACACTCGCCAGCCGATCGCCGAAGGCTTGTCGCAACGCGCCAGCCTCACCAAGATCCGTACCCGCGTGACCCGAGCCGAGCGTCACGATCGCGTCGATCTCATCGGGCTTCACCTTGGCGTCATCCATCGCGTTCTGGATCGCGCTCAGGAAGCCCTCGTCCGCCGCGGTCAGATCAAAGTCCTTTGGCACGCCCGCTTGCCCGACATAAATCGGGCGACGCCCGCTGTGCCCGGCGCCGAAGCCGATGATCTCGGCGTGGACTTTGTGCCCACGCTTGATGGCCGAGTCGCGCGATTCAAGCAGCAGCAAACCGGCGCCCTCGCCCATGAGTGTTCCGGTCGAGGTCGGGTCAAAGGGCTTGAGGATGCGCGTGCCATCGGTCTCATCGCCGGTCGGCGCGAGCCGCCCGGCGATGTCCATGCGCAGCAGGCCCATGAGGTTGAGCTTGCTCTCAGAGCCGCCGCAGAAACACAGCTCGGCCTCGTCGCGCTCGATGACGCGCAGCGATTCGCCGATCGAGAGAATGCCGCTGGCCTCGGCGCAGGTGATGGTGTTCGATGGGCCGCAGGCGCCGTGGATGATCGTCACGTGGCACGCGACCATGTTGGGCAGGTATTTAAGCATCCACAGCGGTGTGAGATTCTCCATCCCGCTCTTGCCCCACTGCTGGAGATCGAACGCGCCGGCGGGCGTGCGGCTGGTGGCCATCGCCGCCGTCAGCTCATCGGCCTCAGCACTGATCAGCCCCGCGCCGATGTGGCAGCCCATGCGCGCCGAGGGGATCGTCATGCTCGAAACACTGGCCGGGTCCGCCTCCAGATCGAGCGTCGAGCGTGTGATCAGCCCGGCATCCGTCACCGCTTCGCGAGCAGCGCCAACCGCCAGCTCAACATCCCGCGCCATCACTTTGACGGCTTTGCGGTAGCCCTTGGGCACCAAGTCCCTGGCAGAAAACGCCTCGACTTCCGACGCGAGGCGAGAGCGGAATCCCGATGCGTCAAATCGCGTGATCGGGCGAAGGGCCGAGCGACCCGCGCACATCCCCTCCCACAACGCGCCCGCACCAACGCCCAGCCCGCTGACCGCACCCAAACCAGTGATAACCACGCGACGCGACATGAACGCAGGATAGGACGCCGCGGCCATCAGGTGGCCGGCAAGGCACGATCACCACGCGATCAAGGCGTCATCGCCGGCTCTCGTTCCGGCGCTACTGGAGCTGGGGCCGCCGGCGGAGCGACAGGTGCCGGAACGGGTGCGTCCGGTGTCTCGGGGCGTGGCGCACTGAGGAGCTCAAACGCCTTGGCCACCGCCTCGTCGCCCGCGGGCTCCTTGGCACGTGGCGTCGTGATCGTCGCGTCCGGCTGGATCTTGTGCGCCTCCAGCCGCACGCCCTTGATCGTCACGTAATCCGACAGCGGGAACTGCAGCTCCCATCCATCGCTCAGCGGCAGGTGCGTGCTCACCAGCACTGCGCCCGCCGAGGGCGTTCCAACCAGCGGCGCATCACGAAGCTCCCGCAGCGCCGAGCAGCAGATCTCGCTGGCGCTGGCGGAGTTCCGATCGATCAGCACCGCGACGCGCCCGGTGAACCGGTTCGGCTGCTGCGCCCGCACGCGGAAGTTCGCCTTCGTCCACTTGGCGATCGCCACGGCGTCCGTCGGGTCGCCCTTGGTCTGCTCCTGATAGCGGCGTGCCAGCGTCCGCGAGATATTCGTGCCCACCTCGGTATCACGCTCCAGGAAGTAGCTCAGCAGGTGATTGAGATTCGTGACGCGACCGCCGCCGTTGGAGCGAAGATCGAGCACCAGTTCTTTGACCTGCTCGTCCTTGAGCTGCTTGAAGAGTGTTTCGATGGCGCGGGTGTCATAGCCGACGCTGAATGTCGGGATTCGGAGCACGGCGCGCCCGGGCGCAGTGATCACCAGCGTCTCGGGCTTGCGGGTCTGGAACTTGCCGCGGGTGACGACGACGTCTTCGGTGGTGTCGCCATCGGCGCGTCGGACGGTGAGCACGAGCGTGGTGCCCTCGGCGCCGCCGAGCGGCTCGGTGCTGCTGGCCGGCTCGCCATCAATCTTGAGGACCAGATCACCCTGGCGCAGGCCGGCGGTCTCGGCGGGCCCGCCCTCGACGACTTCCTGAAGCACAAGGCCCTCTTCGGTCTTGCGGGCCGCGACGCCGATGCCGATGAGCTCGGTCGTGCGCCGGTTCGTCGCGGTCATCGGCGTGAGCAATCGCAGGTGCGAGATCTCAAACTCGCGCAGGGCCCGGTTCACTGCGGTCGAAAACGCCCGCGCGTCAACGGTGCGGTCGATGGCGTCCTTGTGCTTGGCCAAGTGCTGATCGAGCTTCTCAAAGTCCACCCCGGCGGTATACGCCCGCTCATCGACCACCTGACGCAGCTTCGCGATGACCGCTTCCTTCGTCTCGGCGGTGATCGGCTGAGCGTGGGCGATCGCCGTGAGCAGCAGGAGGTGCGCCAGCACGATCGACGCGTACAGGACTTCAGAGACCTTGCGCATGGAGCAAGCGTATGGGTCGAGCGTCGCCCACGCGCGAATGTCGCACCGGGGCGGGCGGGTGCGCGCCAGATTGGATAGCCTCTTGGCACTGGAGCTGGACGCCCGCCCGCACGTTCGCGAGCGTTGGGCGAGGGTCGATCCGCTCTGTGTGTTCTGGAGGCGTCATGCCGCGCGATATTCCGATTGGTAATGGCGACATGCTGGTGACGTTCGACGAGCTGTATCGCGCCAGAGACATCTACTGGCCAATGGTCGGCAAGTTCAACCACACCACGGGGCATGTGCAGCGATTCGGCGTCTGGGCCGATGGCAAGTTTGCATGGATCGAGGACGCCGGCTGGGTCCGCACGCTGCGATACCGCCCGGGCACGCTGGTGACCGATGTCACCCTGGAGCACGCGGGCCTGGGCCTCCGCCTGCGCTGCGCCGATTGCGTGGACTTCCACGAATCGGTCTGGCTGCGGCGGATCGACGCCACGAACCTCACCGGCGAACCCCGCGACGTGCGCATCTTCACGCACCTGGACCTTTCGATCCAGGAGAACCCGGTCGGCGATACCGCCAACTACGATCCGGACACCGGCGGCCTGGTGCTCTACAAGGGCGAGCACTACTTCCTGATCAACGCGTGCGACAGCGAGAAGTGCGGCATCGATCACTGGGCGATCGGCACCAAGCGCATCAACTCTGCCGAAGGCACCTGGCGCGACGCCGAAGACGGTGTTCTCGGCCGCAACGCCATCAGCCAGGGCTCCGTCGACGCCACCGTCGGCTTTAACCTCAAGCTCGCGCCCAGCGGCTCCAGCTCGGTCAGCAGTTGGCTCATCGCGGCCCCGGACTACACCAAGCTCAAGAGCCTGAACAAGCACATCCGCGAGCGCACGCCGGGCAAGTTCATCGGCCGCACCGACGCGTTCTGGAAACTCTGGGTCCGTAAGGAGCACGTGGACGCCAAGGCCCTCTCCCCAGCGGTGGAAGACCTCTTCGAACGAAGCCAACTGGTGCTGCGGACGCAAATCGACAACCGCGGCGCGATCATCGCCGCCAACGACAGCGACATCACCCACTTCGCCGGCGATCACTACTCGTACTGCTGGCCGCGTGATGGCGCGCTGGTCGCGTACTCGCTGATTCTCACGGGCCAGAGCGAGCTGTCGCGCTCGTTCTTCCGCTACTGCGGGCAGAGCATCCATCCCAAGGGCTACTTCCTGCACAAGTACACGCCCGATGGCAAACTCGCCAGCAGTTGGCACCCGTGGATGGTCGACGGCGTGCAGGTCCTGCCCGTTCAGCAGGACGAGACCGCGCTGGTCGTCTGGGCCCTGCGCCAGCACTTCCTGAAGTTCCGCGATGTCGAGTTCATCAAGCCGCTGTACACGCCGCTGGTCGTCAGCGCCGCCAAGTGGATGGCCGAGTTCCGCGATAAAGAAGGCCCCTTCAACACCGGGCGGGGCTTGCCCAAGGCGAGCTGGGATCTCTGGGAAGAGCGCCGCGG
>JAIEQQ010000126.1 GCA_019747615.1 Phycisphaerales bacterium | reverse complement strand
CAAGGGGCCGGTGGGTGACAAGGGACCGGTTGGCGACAAGGGCGCGACCGGCGACAAGGGGCCGATCGGGAACCAAGGTCCGGTCGGGCAGACCGGGCCCACCGGTGCCGCTGGCACGCCCGACTGGAACACCTTCATCAATGTTCCCGCCGGCTTCGCCGACGGCGTCGACAGCGACACCACCTACACCGCCGCCGCCGGCCTCGCGCTCTCGGGCACGGCCTTCAGCATCCCGCCCCTGGGCGTCGCCAACACGATGCTCGCAAACAACGCTGTCGAGACCGCCAAGATCGCCGACAACGCGGTGACAACCGCGAAGATCGCCGATTCGCAGGTCACCGCGATCAAGATCGCCAATCGCACGCGGACGATCTTCATCCCCGCCGCGGGCTTTCAACTGGTGAATGGCGCGGACTTCGGGCGCGTGAACTTTGGCGTCGCTCCGACCACTCCTCCGGCCGTTGGCAGCACCAACGCGGGCGGCGCGACTTTGGGCAGTCTGGCGCAGGCCGTGGGCGTGCGATTCCCCGATTTCCAGGGCAACGCATTCGCGGCGACCCAGTTCATCGTCCCGCAGGACTTCGCGGGTTTCCCATCCGGGAACGTGCCCACCGTTCGCGTGCTCTGGGGCACGGACGAGGGCGATGCGGGCCGCGCTTCCACGCTTGAGATTCGCATGACACGAGCGCTGGACATCACCGGCAGCACCTCGTCGGTCTCCGGGACCATCGGCGGCTTCCTCGTTCGCTTCGGCCTGCCGCAGGGCCGCATCAGTGAGAACTCCATGCCCAGCGGCGGCACGAACACGGGCTGGGCCGCCGGCGACGTGATCCTCTTCAACCTCCGCCGCGATACCGCCGACACCAACGGCGGCAACATCGTGGTCTACGGCATCTCCATCGACTACACCGCCGATCAGTGATCCGTCTCAACTCGGACTGACGAATCTACGCAGGCCCCCACGCCGCTCGGCTTGGGGGCCTGCGGTCTTTTTGCCCCCCACCGGCACGCGCACGCCCCACGCCCACCCGCGCACCCCCGCGCCTTCCGCACCCCCGCGCCCTCGCCTCTCTGGCTCGCCACCCACTAGACACACGGCACACCCTCGCCACCACCTTCGACCCGACCCGCGATTGAGGCGACTGTGCAAGACGGGCCGTCGAGATCGTGGCCCCAGCGACCCTTCGGGCGTAGACTTCCGCCCGTTGAAATCAGCCCCGCGGCTGGCACAACGGAACATCCTGACTTGGGCGAGTGCCGGAGTGGCCAATCGGGGCAGACTGTAAATCTGCTGGCTAACGCCTTCGGGGGTTCGAATCCCTCCTCGCCCACTGACTCCACGAAACACGCCGGCCTCACGCCGGCGTGTGTTCGTTTTGCGACCGAACGCGAGCGGTCGCCTCGCCCCCCCGACCCACTTCTCGCTATCCTCGCTGATGCGCACCGCCGTCCTCTTTGACGATGCCCACGGCTTCCTCTCGCCGCTGACCGACCTGCGCCCGAGCTTCGCGGTGCGAACCGGCGCGCTCACCACGCGCGCTCGGCTGACCCGGGCTCTGAACCTGGACGTTGTCGGGTTGATCGTCCGCCCCGAGCTTCTGGCCATGGCCCGCTCGCGCCAGAACGAGCCGCCGATCAACCGCGTCGATCAGCTCGGCGGCTCGCCGGTGCTAGTGATCAACGGGCGCTGCGTCGTGCCGCCCGTGGAGTTGATCCAGAAGCTCGCGCCGGGCCAGCGGCTGCTTGAACACAGTGCCCCGACCGCCCCCGCGTCGCACACCGCTCAGGCCAAGCCCGAGAGCGACGCTGAGCGCGTGGTCGCGTGTCTGGCGACGCCGGCGCAATTGGCAGAGATCGCCGCGGGCCGATGGCCGAGCGCGACGATGCGCGACACCGAGTGCCCCGCGTGCATGATGCGACGCCCGTGGCACGTGCGGACGTTTCGCGACGCCGCGATCAAGCTCGATCTGGAGCTCCTCTGTCGCGATGGCTCGCACACGAGCGCGGCATTGCCGCCGATGTGCCCGCCCTCCACGCTCGCCTTCGGCGGCCACGCTCTGCGCATCAGCCCAACCGCCAAGATCTACCCCGGCGTCATCCTCGATCTCGAGCAGGGCCCCATCGTCATCGACGATCACGCCACGATCCGCCCGGGCGTCACGCTTATCGGCCCGGTCTATATCGGGCCGCATTCCACCGTGCTGGATCGCGCGCTGATCAAGGCCAACACCGCCATCGGCGATCACTGCAAAGTCGCCGGCGAGATCGGCGGCACCATCTTCCACGGCTTCGCCAACAAGGCCCACGACGGCCACCTCGGCGATTCGTGGATCGGCAAGTGGTCCAACCTCGGCGCCGGCACCACCAACAGCAATCTTCTGAACACCTACGCCGATGTGACGATGCGGGCGACGCCGCACGCGTCGCTGGAACACACCAGCCTCCAGTTCATGGGCTGCATCGTCGGCGATCACGTCAAGACCGCGATCTGCACGCGGATCATGACCGGAACGATCATCAACCTCGGCGCGATGATCGCGACCACCACGCCCGCCAGCGGATCGGTGCCGTCGTTCTCATGGTGTACCGACGAGAGCCCGCGAGGGGAGAAGACGTTTCGCCTCGACAAGTTCCTGCAGATCGCGCGGGCCGTGGCGGGGCGCCGAAAGGTCACGCTGTCGAGCGACTACGAGGCCGCGATCGCGACGCTTCATACGCAACGCGCCGGCGTGACACGCGCCTAGCGGCGGAAGGGCCGAGGGGTGAGGGCCGAGGGCCGAGTTGCACATCGCAATCGCCGGTGTTCCAAACGCAGCTCTGCGCCAGCCGAACACCTCTGCACCGCCATCGACCGCATAGATACGCGCCAGCCGATCGCAGCAAATCAAAAGAGCCCGCCAATCACGGCGGGCTCTTCGTCAATCTCATGCAATGGTCCGAGCACTCGGCCCTCGGCCCTCAAACCTCGGCCCTCGCCCCACTTACTGCTTCGGCGCTTCGGGCGCCGTCAGCAGCGAGAGGAACGAGTCGTTCGAGAGGTTCAGAGCGCCGATGAGGGCCGCGACCGCGGTCGCCTGCTCGTCGGAGCCCTTGCCGGCCATGTCGGTGAACCGCTTGACCTGGCGATCATCCAGCAGGTTGCCGAATCGCTTGGCCGAGCCCGTCAGCTTGTTGATGAGGGTCAGCATCTCGTCGCCCTCGGCGGCGAGCGTCGCCTCGGCCAGCGCGCTCTGCGCACGCTTGCTGCCGATGCGGGCAAGGACCTCGCCGATCTGCTCGCGGAGCTTGCCCTTGGCATTCTCGATCGAGCCGGCCAGCGGCAGCGTCGAATCGCCGACGTTGAACACTGGCGTGCTGGCGATCGCCAGATCACGCAGGGCGGTGAGCGCCCGCGTCTGGTACGCCGAGGCCTCGTCGGCGGTGAGCGCGTCGCCCGCGTTCTTGCTCAGAAGGTTCGAAGTCGCCGTGGCGATCTGCGCCGGCTGCGAGCCCTCGCGCACCAGCGCGATCGTCGAATCGCGCCCGTACATCGCACGCAGGTCCGGCTCGGCCAGTTCGCTGACGATCGAGACGATCGGCGTCGCCAAGAGGCGAGTGCTCGATCGCGACTGGGCGATCAGCTCGCGCGTCGCGCTGCCGGGGAGCATCGAAACAATCAGGTCCACGCCCGGAGCGCCAGCGATCGGCTCGGCCAGTTCACTCAGCGAGCGGCCCGGCGGCAGGACCGTGAAGCCCGCGGTGCGGAGCACGCCGGCAATGGAGTTGGAGGCTTCGGGATTCGCACCGACGACAACCGCGAACCGAGCGCCCGCATCGCGGACTGCGCCGGCGAGGATCGGCACCACGCGATCGGAACCCTCGAACGTTGACTGCGGGTTCGCCGCCGCCAAGGCCAGCGCCGCTTCGATCTGCACGCGACGGTTCGGGTACAGCAGGGCGTCCAGCAGGGGCCGGCCGACGTCTGCCGACGCCAGCGCCGAAGCGCCGGCGGTCTGCGACAGGGCGTTGATCGCCTTGAGGGCCAGGGCGGTGTCGCGCGTCTTGAGCGCGCGAGCCAGCACGCGCTGGCTGATCGACGGGCCCGCCGAGACGCTGTAGTACATCGCGTCGCGCAGCGAGCCGAACAGCGGCGACTTGTATTCCGCCGGGGTATCAAACTCGCGGCGGAAGTTCGACGCGACCCACAGGGCCGTCGCCTCGCGGTTGCCGGCGCGAAGGCGCAGGGCCCGCTCGCTCATACGCATCGCCATGGTCTCGTGGAAGATCTCCGACCGCACTGGCGTGGCGGTC
>JAIEQQ010000344.1 GCA_019747615.1 Phycisphaerales bacterium | reverse complement strand
CTCGCCACGATGGTGGTGATACGCGCGGATGACGACGAGGCCGGCGTACTCGCCCTGCGAGCCGGCGTTGGGCTGGAGGCTGACACCGGCGAAGCCGGTGATCTCGGCGAGCCAGGTTTCAAGCTGCGTGAACATCTCGGCATAGCCGCGCCATTGATCGCTGGGCGCGAAGGGATGAAGCCCGCCGAACTCGGGCCAGGTGACCGGGAGCATCTCGCTGGTGGCGTTGAGCTTCATCGTGCACGAGCCCAGGGGGATCATGCTGTGCGCCAGCGAGAGGTCCCGGCTCTGGAGCTTGGCCAAATAGCGGAGCATCTCGTGCTCGGCGTGATAGGAGTTGAAGACCGGGTGCGTGAGATAACCGGACTGACGGGCGAATGCGGCTGGGATCGTGAGCGTCGCGGCCTTGCTGAGCGCGTCGATATCTTCGCTTGTGGATGCGCCGAACGCGGCGAGGACGTTCTGGATATCCGCGCGGCTGGTGGTCTCGTCGCAGGTAATGCCCAGCACGCCGTGGCCGAGATCGCGCAGGTTGATCTTGCGATCGCGTGCCGCCTTCATGATGTCCGAAGCGGACTTGCCCGCCGGCTTGACGCGGAGGGTGTCAAAGACGAGGTCGTGATCGTCGATCGCGTGGCCGAGTTTGCGAAGGCCGACGCGGAGCGTTTGCGTGAAGGCGTGAACGCGCTGGGCGATTCGGCGCAGGCCTTCGGGGCCGTGATAGACCGCGTACATGCTGGCCATGATCGCAAGCAATGCCTGTGCGGTGCAGATGTTGCTGGTGGCCTTGTCGCGCTTGATGTGCTGCTCGCGCGTCTGGATGGCCATGCGGAGGGCGGGCTTGCCCTGGGCATCGCGGCTGACGCCGATGAGTCGGCCGGGCATCCGGCGCGCGTGCTCGGTCTTGGTCGCGATGAATGCGGCGTGCGGCCCGCCGAAGCCCATCGGCACGCCGAAGCGCTGGGCGGAGCCGACGACGATGTCCGCGCCGCCACCACCGAACTCGCCGGGGGCTTTGAGGAGTGTGAGCGAGAGGAGGTCCGCCGCGACAACGAACTGAGCGCCGGCGTCGTGGGTGGCTTGAGCGATCGCGTCGTAGCACTCGACGCGGCCGTCGGTGGTGGGGTACTGCGCGAGGACGCCGCAGGTCTTGGCACCGAGCGAGGCCCAATCGATCTTCTTGAGATCAACGACGAGGACGGCGACGCCCATCGTCTCGGCGCGCGTCTGCACGACGGCGATGGTCTGCGGGTGGCAGTCCTGGCCGATGAGGAACGTGCGGCGCTGATTCGCGTCGTCGTGGCCGCCGGCGATGGAGAAGCACATGGCCATCGCCTCAGCGGCGGCGGTGCCCTCATCGAGCAGTGAAGCGCCCGCGAGCGGGAGGCCCGTCAGATCGCTGACCATGGTCTGGAAGTTGAGCAGCGCTTCGAGGCGGCCTTGGGCGATCTCGGCTTGGTAGGGCGTGTACTGCGTGTACCAGCCGGGGTTCTCAAGGATGTTGCGGAGGATGACCGGCGGGACGATGGTGTCGTGATAGCCGCAGCCGATCATCGAGCGGAAGACGTGGTTTTTGCGGGCGGTGGTCTGGAGTTGCTGGAGGAGCTCGTGCTCGCCGCGCGGATCGGGCGAGTTTGATCCGGTATCGATCTTGAGTTCTGCGTTCGAGCGGATCGCGGCGGGAACGACCGCGGCGGTGAACTCATCGAGCGATGCGTAGCCCAGCAGTTCGAGCATCTCGTGGATGTCGGATTCGCTGGGGGCAATGTGGCGATGCGCGAAGGTGTCTGAGGGCGAGAGCAAAGCGCCCGCACGGGCGAGCAGGCTCTTGGCGTGCCCGTTGGTGTGCGCGGTGCTTGAGGTCGCGGCGGCGGTCGAGGTCATGCGTTCAACTCCGGGAAGCAGTGTCGCGGCGCGGGTGAGGGACGCCATGACGGGCGTCGCTTCCTCGCGCCGGTCACGCCGCATGATAGGGGCCTGTTGGCTACCTAGGACAGGCGCTCGGCCACATCGAACGGATACGCACGAAGGTTCGGGTGCAGTTCCATTCAGGATTCAAAGAGCCCCGCACGCGACGTGTACGTCACGCCGATGTGCTCGCAGCCGGATCGCGTGATCTCTCGCCCGCGTGGCGTGCAGGACAACATCCCAAGTCGCAGCAGGTACGGCTCGACGACGTCTTGGAGCGTGCCAGAGTCCTCGTTCATCGTGGCGGCAATGGTCTCAAGCCCGACGGGGCGGCACTCGTACGTCTTTGCGAGGACGCCCAGGTACTGACGATCCAACCGATCGAGCCCCTGATCGTCAACGCCCTCCAGCGTCATCGCCTCGAGCACGATCTTGTCGTTGACCTTCCCGCCGGCGCGGACGTCGCCGAAGTCTCGCACGCGACGGAGCAGGCGATTGGCGATGCGAGGCGTGCCGCGGCTGCGGCTGGCGATCGCGATGAGCGACTGCGCGTCCAGCGGTTGCATGTTCAGCAGGCGTGCGCTGCGGGCGAGGATCGTGACCAGCTCGTGCTCGGCGTAAAACTGCAGGTTGTCTTCGATTCCGAATCGCGAGCGCATCGGCGCGCTGACCAAACCCTTGCGCGTCGTTGCGCCGATGAGCGTGAAGGGCTTCAGCGCGATCTGAACGGTGCGGGCGTGGATGCCGCTATCGACCGGGACATCGATGCGGAAGTCTTCCATCGCCGGATAGAGGAACTCTTCGACCGCCGGGGGCAGACGGTGGATCTCATCGATGAAGAGCACGTCGGCGTTTTCAAGGCGCGTGAGTGCGCTGACCAGGTCGGTGCTCCGCGAGAGGGCCGGGCCGCTGGTCATGCTGACGCGCGTGCCCATCTCGGCGCCGATGACGTGGGCGAGTGTGGTTTTGCCCAGGCCGGGCGGGCCGTGGAGGAGCGTGTGCTCCATCGGCTCTTTGCGGCCGCGTGCGGCTTCGATGGCGATCTGGAGCTTGGTGACCAGATCGCGCTGGCCGACGTACTCACCGAGGTGCGTCGGTCGCAACGACCAGTTGACCTGTTCCTCGGCCTCGATCGCCTTGCCCGTCACTAAGCGTTCGGTTGCCATACGGGGAGTGTAGCGAAGATCAATCCTCTTCGGCCTTGGGCTTGTACTGCGTGATGAGTTGGGCCTGGACCGCCGGCGGCGTCTTCTCGTCGTGGCTGTACTCCATGACGTAGCTGCCCTGGCCCGCGGTCATGCTCTTGAGCTGGCCGCTGTATGCACCCAGCTCGCTGAGCGGCACCACGGCCTTCACGATGCACTCGTCGGTCGTGCTGACGTCGGACGTTTGCACGCGCCCGCGCTTGCCGCTGAGATCGGCGGTGATATCGCCCAGGCTCTTGGCCGGCGCGGTAACTTCAAGATGAACCCAGGGCTCGAGCAGGGCGGGCTTGGCCTTGGTGAGCGCATCGATAAACGCTCGCTTGCCCGCGGCGACGAAGGCGACTTCTTTGCTATCCACGTCGTGGTACTTGCCGTCGTAGACCTGGACGCGCACGCCGGTGAGCGGATAGCCCGCGAGACATCCAGCGGTCAGCACCTGGCGACAGCCTTTCTCCACGGCGGGGATGAACTGCTTCGGAATGCTGCCGCCGACGGTGGCGTTCTCAAACTCGAAGCCTGTCGGATGATCCTGCGGCAAGGGCTCAACGCGCAGGTACACCTCGCCAAACTGACCGGCGCCGCCGGACTGCTTCTTGTGGCGGTGGTGCCCCTCGGCCTTGGCGGTGATCGTTTCCTTGTACGCAACCTTGGGTGGATGGGTCGTCACTTCGACGCCGTAGCGAGCGCGGAGCTTTTCGAGGGCGACGCGCAGGTGCAACTCGCCGAGCCCGCGCAGGATGGTCTGGCCGGTGGCGGCGACGCGCTCCATCGTGAAGCACGGGTCCTCCTCCATCATCTTGTGGACGGCGTTGGTGAACTTGGTCTCGTCGGCGTGGTTCTTCAGCTCGACGGCAAGGCCGAAAAGCGGGCGCGGCAGCGGGAGTGTCGGCGGCAGCAAATGCAGGCTCGGGTCGGCATGCAGCACGCTGTTGTACTTCAGCTCTTCGACCTTGGCGACGCAGCCGATATCGCCGGCGTTGAGGTAATCGACTTCGACGTGTTCCTTGCCGCGGACTTTGAAGATGTGCATGAGGCGGACGGGCTTCTTGTCCTCGTTGTGGTGCAGCTCGCTCTTGCTGCGGACGACGCCCTGGATCACGCGGAAGCACGCAAGCTTGCCCATGAACGGGTCGTTGATGATCTTGAACACGTGCGCGACGGCGGGTTTC
>JAIEQQ010000386.1 GCA_019747615.1 Phycisphaerales bacterium | reverse complement strand
GCCCGTGCTCCGTTGCATTGCAATTCCTGCCGATAGAATCGAACTGTCGGTTCGTTGGATCGTCTCTAGTTCTGCTGTGCCTCGCGCCGGGGATTGCACTAGTCCCCCGCCGTTTGCCTCTTCTGGCATCCGTCCCGCTCCGCTCCCCGCTTTTCGCTCACTCTCGGCCTCTTCGGCCATCAAGGAACCTCCTATGTGCGGCATCGTCGGCTACCTCGGTCATCGCAAATCCAAGTCCATCCTCATCGAGGGCCTCAAGCGCCTCGAATATCGCGGCTATGACTCCGCCGGCCTCGCCATGCTCGTCAACGGCAAGCTCAAGCTCGCACGCTCGGTCGGGCGCGTCGCCATGCTCGAAGAGCGCCTTGAGCAAGAGGGCGGCTTTGACGGCACCCTCGGCGTCTGCCACACCCGCTGGGCCACCCACGGCGGCGTCACCGAGCTCAACGCCCATCCGCACAAGGACGACCGTCACGGCCTCGTCGTCGTTCACAACGGCATCATCGAAAACTACGCGGCCCTGAAGACCTACCTCCAGGAGAAGGGCCACGTCTTCACCAGCGAGACGGACACCGAGGTCATCTCGATGCTCATCAGCGAGCTGTACGAGGGTGACTTGGAGAAGGCTGTGCAAGCGGCTCTGCGTGAGGTCACTGGCGCGTACGCGATCTGCGTGATGTGCGAGAAGGAGCCGGACACGCTGGTCGTCGCGCGTAAAGGCTCGCCGCTGCTGGTGGGCGTGGGCAATGGTGAGTACATCGTGGCGTCGGACGCCGCGGCGATCATCGCGCACACGAGCCAGGCGTTCATGCTCGACGATTACAACGTCGTGAAGATCACGCCGAGTGGCTTCCACACCACGGACATCCACAACACCGTGGTGACGCCGAAGATCTCGCAGCTTGAGATCGATCTTGAGCAGATCGAGCTGGGCGAGTACTCGCACTTCATGCTCAAGGAAATCTTCGAGCAGCCCAAGGCCCTGCGTGCGTGCATGTCCGGTCGATTGGACACGCGCGAGGGGCGCGTGGTGCTCGGCGGCATCGGCTCGTTCGGCAAGGAAATGACCAAGGCCAAGCGCGTGGTGTTCACTGCGCAGGGCACGGCGCTGCACGCTGCGATGATCGGGCGGTACTTCTTTGAGGACGTCGCCAAGGTGCCGTCCACCTGGGAGTACGCCAGCGAGTTCCGCTATCGCAACCCGATCGTGGAAGAGAACACCGTTGTGGTCGCGGTGAGCCAGTCGGGCGAGACCGCCGACACGCTCGCGGCACTTCACGAGGCCAAGGAACGCGGCGCACTGGCGCTGGGCGTGGTCAACGTCGTCGGTTCATCGATCGCTCGCACGACCGACGCGGGCGTGTACCTGCGCGTCGGCCCGGAGATCGGCGTCGCATCGACGAAGGCGTTTGTGGGTCAGGTGTGCGCGCTGGCGCAGCTCGGCCTGTTCATGGCGCGGCGCCGCCTGATGTCGGCGTATGACTGCACCAAGTTCATGCAGCACATGGAAGCGCTGCCGGAGAAGATCGAGACCATCCTCGGCCAGGCCGACCGCATCAAGAAGATCACCGAGCGGTACATCGAGCGTGAGAACTGGCTGTTCCTGGGCCGCGGGTACAACTATCCGACCGCGCTTGAGGGCGCGCTGAAGCTGAAGGAAATCTCGTACATCCACGCTGAGGGCATGCCCGCGGCGGAAATGAAGCACGGGCCGATCGCCCTCATCAACGAGGGCCTGCCGGCGGTCTTCATCGCCAACCGTGGCAAGCAGTACGAGAAGGTCATGAGCAACATCCAGGAAGTCCGCTCGCGCGGCGGGCACGTCATCGCGGTGGCCACCGAGGGCGACCAGCACATCAAGAACTACTGCCACGACGTGATCTACATCCCCGACGTCATCGAGCCGCTCAGCCCGATGCTGACGGTGATCCCGTTGCAGTTGATGGCGTACTACGCGGCCGTGGCGCGCGGGCATGATGTGGATAAGCCGCGGAACTTGGCGAAGAGTGTGACGGTGGAGTGATGTGCGTCGATGTCTGAGCGCCGGTTCGTTCTCGTCGCTCGGCGTGCCGAGCGATGCCGGTTTCAATCGGGAGCTTCGAGGCTCTTGGCGAATCGGAAGTTTCGCCCCCTCCGCCGCGAAGCGCGGCACCTCCCCCGGTAGGAACCGGGGGAGGGGGGGGTGTCATCGCCCTCCCCCGCCGCCGTGGCATCGAAGTCCGAAGCGGACTTCGATGGCACGCTCGTGCCGGTCTACCCTCCGGCACTATGACCAACGCCTCCCTCCCCCCTCGTGACACCGTCCTTCCCGTCGGCACCGTCGCTCCCGATTTCGAGCTGCCCACGCAGAACCGCGGCGAGAACTGGAAGCTCTCGGATGCCCTCAAGACCGGCGAGGTTGTCCTGTCGTTCTTCCCGATGGCGTTCACGGGTGTGTGCTCTGCGGAGATGCAGTGCATCACCAGTGACCTGGCCAAATGGAGCGGCAAGGGTGCGCACGTCGTCGGCGTGTCGGCGGACTCGGGCCCGGCGCTGAAGGCCTGGGCCGATCAGCTCGGCCTCAAGCAGCCGCTGCTCTCGGACATGCACCGCCACGTGTGCAAGGCCTACGGCCTTTACTGGGCCGACCTGAATGTCGCCTGGCGCGGCAGCGTCGTCATCGGACGCGATGGCAAGGTCAAGTGGTCACAGAAGCGCGAGATCCCGCAGGCCATGAGCTTTGACAACGTGCTTGAAGCGCTGTCTTGAGAGAGCTTTCAGTGGTCAGTGATCAGTATTCAGCAGAGCAGAGCCGATGCGCACGGGGCGGCGTGGTGCCAGAGAGTGCCGCGACGACGCAGAGGGCCAAACCCGGCTTTGTGCAACCGATTCCTCGTTCCTGCTTCCCGATTGCTGACAACTGACAACTGACAACTGGCAACTGGCAACTCCTCGCCGCGGTCAACCCATTGAGGCCGATTTATGCCGATGACCTTTTTGCAGCGTTTGAAGAAGGACCTGCGTTACGGCGCGACTCGGTCGCCGCTGGGTGTGCGGCCGCAGGACTTTGAGTTCCCGGGGTCGTGGGAAGAGCGCGTGCGGCTGGCGATGCAGAGTGAGGACAACGCGCGGATCGAGCACGTGCCGAACGCGGGCGTCGTCGAGGGCGACACGCAGATCATGCACAACGGCCTTCGCGTCAAGACCGACAGTTACTACGGGCCGCAGTACACGGAGATGTTGACGCGGAACGCGGGCGTTCATGAGCCGCAGGAGGAGCGGGTCTTTGCGGAGGTGCTGAGCTCGATCAAGCCCGGCTCGCTGATGATTGAACTGGGAGCCTTTTGGGCGTTCTACAGCGCGTGGTTCCTCTCGGCGGTGCCTCAGTCGCGAGCGATTCTCGTGGAGCCGATGGCGGCGAATCTCGCGTCCGGGCGAGGCAACCTTGCGCTCAACGATGTTCAAGATCGCGCCGAGCTGGTCCAGGGGTGGGTGGGGGATCTGGATTCCAAGTATCGAGAGCCCGGCGCGCTGGCGATCATCGTGGACACGCTGCTGGAGCAACGGTCAGTCGCTCGTGTGGACGTGCTTCACGCCGATGTGCAGGGAGCCGAGTGCCGGATGCTCGCTGGAGCTCAGCGAGCGATCGCCTCGGGCAAGATTGGCTGGATCTTTGTCTCGACGCACTCGATGCACAAGCACGGCTGGTGCAAACGTTGGCTGCTGGCGCGGGGCATGACACTCGTCGCCGGGGCGGATCTGCCCGAGAGCTACAGCTACGACGGTCTTCTAGTATTCAAGCGACCCGGCGAGCCCGGCCCCGAGCGCGTCGAGATTTCGCAACGCCGCTATGTCGAGCCGGCGTGAGGCACGCGTGATACGTTCGCGAACGGAATGACGGCGAGGCGAAGAAAAGGGCCGCGACTTTGGTGTCGCGGCCCCTGGTGTTGATGGAGTTGTGAGTGGGCCGCGGGTGAGATTACTCTTCTTCGCTCTTGGACGGGCGCGGCGCGGGCGGCTGCTTAATTTGGGCGGGCGCCGGAGCCGCGGCTGGGGCGCGGGAGGGTGCGGCGGGCGACGGCGCGGCTTGCTTCGGTGATGGGACGGGTGCAGCGGGGCGGGCTTGTGGGGCCTGCGGTGCTTGCGGAGCGGGGCGAGGCTGGCGCGCGGCCTCTGGCAGGCGCGGGGCGCGGGCCGGGTTGATCGCGGGCGCGGGCGACGGTGACGGACGCGGCTTCACCTCGCGGAACGGGCGGTCGACGCGCTGGGGCTTGCGGTCTTCCGAGTCCTCGCCCGGCG
>JAIEQQ010000444.1 GCA_019747615.1 Phycisphaerales bacterium | reverse complement strand
CGTCAGCCGGAAGCGTGATGCGACGGCCGAGTTTCTGTGCCAGCATGAGCTCGAGCTCGGCGCGATCGGCGATCGCGATCGACGGTCGGAAGCCGTCGGCGATCAGGCGGGCCAGTGGCGATGCGGAGTCTGGTGCGCTCGAGCGCGAGAAGATGAGGCCTTGCCAACTGGCGACGCCGACGAGCAGAAGGAGCAATGCGAAGGCCGCGATGAGCGGAGCTCGCCGGTGGAGCGGCCGAAGGCGGCCGGCGACGCCAGCGCCGTGGACGCGGGCGTTTGAGGATGCGACGGCGGCCATCGCGCTGGCCAGTTGCGAGCGGGCCAGATCAGCGGGCGGCATGGCGATCGACCGTCGGAGCGAGTCCACCACCGCTCGTTGGTCGGCGAGCTTCGATGCGAGGGTCGGGTCCACTGTGAGCCGACGCGAGAACGCCGCGGCTTCCTCCGGGGAGAGCGCGCTAGAGAGGTGCCGGTCGATCAGCACCATGTCGGCGTCGGGCATGTCCGGGAGCTTGGCCATGGGTTAGGCGGTTGGTGCGTCCTTTTCGGTGAGAAGCTGGGCGAGGCTGTGGCGGGCACGGAAGACGTTGCTCATGGCGGTGCCCTTGGGGATGCTCATGAGTTCGCTGATCTGGTCGTAGCCGAGGCCGTCGACGGTGCGGAGCAGGAGGCAGGCGCGAGAGACGGGGTCAAGCCGCATGAGCGCTTCGCACATGCGGTCGTCAAGGGCTTCTTGCGAAGGCAAGAGTCGGCCATCGGGCGCCACCGGGTGGCGGGGCGTATCGGTGCGCGGCAGATCAACGTTGTGAACATCGGTGCGCTGGCCAAAGCGACTGAGCTCGCGTCGAGACTGGCGGCGGCGATTCAGGGCAACGTTCCGCACGATCTCTCCCATCCACGCCCGGAAGCTGGTGCCGGGCTGGAATGTCGCCTGCTTGCGAAGCCCGATGATGGCGGCTTCCTGCATTACATCGTCGGCGTCGGCGGTGTTGGCGACGACGCTGAGCCCGACAAGCCACAGAGCCCGGTGGTGGAGCGTGAACTCCTCAGAGAAGTCGAACGGTTTCTGCGACGGGGGTCCCATGAGGGTTCGGCTGGGGGCGTCGATCAGGATTCGCACTACGTGACGGGGCGACGGGCTGACTTGACCGTGAGAGATCGACAGGCCGAGCGTTGATTGCTGCGGGGCTGACGGTCTCCACAGAGAGATATCGGGCCCGCCCGCACGTCGGCCTTAATGAAAGAACGACGGCGACGGAACAGCATCCGCGGGGTGCGGTGCTTCTTGCATGGTCTCCATTCCTCCTCTTTTCGAAATGTCCGCCTGGGACCAGTGCGATTGCACAGCGCCGGTGATTCGCACGGTTTGTAAAAAAACAGAGAATCTGTCAGTCGAGTTGGTACGCTTTCGTATCGGCGTGTGGTATTGTGTAGGTCTAGTCCGCGCGGGCGCGCGGCGACGGAGGTGTCATGATCTCTTCTTCACATCGTCCTCTGGCCCGTGCCAAAGCGGCGGGCGCGTTCACGCTCATCGAGTTGCTGGTGGTCATCGCGATCATCGCGATGCTCATCGGCCTGATGTTGCCTGCGCTGTCGCACTCCAGAGAGCTCGCGCGTCGTACGGTTTGTGCGGTGCGACTGGCCGATAACGCGACGGGCCTGCGGATGTATGCGACGGACCATCGTGAGCAGTTCCCTCGCGTTCAAGATGCTTCGTACGGATTCGTGACGCCGTCGTTTCAGCCGGGGGTTCTGCTTGAGAAGACGTGGGTCAACTTGATGGTTGATCGCGGCTATATCGAGGCGGAGCTTGAGACATCGGGGCTGCCGACGACGTTGATGTGCCCGTCGGCGATCGGGTACGACAACGATCCGAGCTGGGCCGGGCACATGCCGCACTTCGGCGTGAACACGATGCTGAGCCCGCCGCGACGGCTTGATGCGACGCTCGGCAATCGCTCGTTCTTCGGGCGGCCATTCGCGTTCACGGGTGACGCGTCATCGAAGATCATGATCGCCGAGTCGCGCCATCTTGAGAATGCGCGGGGCTGGTTCAGCGTCGGCAATGTCAACTGGATCGGCACGCGTCACGAGCGGAACGCCGGTGCGAACACTGCGTATCTAGACGGGCGAGTCGCCTTCCAGCGGGCGGTGGAACCCGAGGCAACTCCTGTGGCGACGCTGCCATTCGCGTCTGTCAACTTCTGGCGTCAGCCGGCGCCCTGGGGCGGCGGGCTGAGCGAGCGATGGCGCGATCGCGACGGCGATGATGCAAACGGTGCCTGCGGTGGCGTCCTGCAATCCACGATCTGGAGGCGGACAATCAATGGAGTCGTCGGGTTTCTCGACGCTTGGGCGATTTCTTTCGCCGGCATCGGGAACCGATCGTCGCTGAGCCGCGAATGTCGAGATGAAGATGGCGAGCTTGTGTTGCGGCTCTCCGAAGCCCGCGTTGTTGAACGCGGGCTTTTTTCTGCGCGCGGTGGTGACAGGATGTGTGGGGCGGGGGTTCGGGTGGCCGATGCTCGGCGAGGCCGGGGTTCATACCGGGCTGTGGTTGGTCGAGTCCTCCGGTGTTCGTGGTCGCAGGCTCCGCGGCTATCATGCGGCATGATCCACCCGTGGCACGACGTGACCCCCGCAACTGAGAACGGTGAGCTGCCGCGCGAGTTCAAGGCGCTGATCGAGATCCCGCGCGGGAGCAACCTGAAGTTCGAGCTGGACAAGGGCTCGGGGCTGTTGAAGCTGGACCGGGTGCTGAGCTCCGCGGTGTATTACCCCGCGAACTACGGCTTCATCCCGCAGACGCTCGCAGAGGACGATGACCCGCTGGACGTGCTGGTGTACTGCACCGAGGACATCCCGCCGATGACGCTGTGTAACGCACGCGCGGTGGGCCTCATGAGCATGATCGATCACGGCGACCCGGACCACAAGATCATCGCGGTACTCAAAGAGGACCCGATCTACAACGAGTTCAAGGGCGCCAGCAACTTCCCGACGCACATTTTCAAGCTGCTGCGCCGGTTCTTCAACGACTACAAGGCGCTGGAGGGCAAGGAAGTGCAGGTCGATGAGATCCTGCCCGCCGAGGCGGCGCACGCGATCATCGAGGACTCGCTGGCGCGGTATTACAAGGCGCGACAGACGGGGAAGATCAAGGGGCTGGTGAGCTGAAGGGGTTCGGGCACGCCGTTCAGAGACTTGGCGCAGCACCTCGAGCCGGTACATTGTTTTCCTGCTTGGAGCAAGCAGATGAAGCCGCGAGGACGACGCCGCAGATGGCGGCTGCCTTTGATGTCGATCGCGACCACGGTGTCGTTGCCCGCCAGCGTGACGCCGGAATGGCGTCGTGTGTGCGTGAAGTGCCGCTCGGAAGATCCGACGGCCTTCTTTGTGTTCACGCCGGAGCGGTCGGGGTTGCTGGCTTGGTTGCCGGGATCGTCGTTGATCACGCGTCGAGACCCCGTGGTCGTTCCCGCATGCGAGCCGTGTGCAGCGAGCCTGTCGCGGAAGCGGATGGTTCGAATCTCGGTTGAATGGATGGTGGTGATCGTCGCGGTTCTCACGCCTGCGCTCGTCGCCCGATGGGCTGGGGGGCCGATGACATGGCAGTTCTGGCTTGCCGCGGGCGGTGGGCTTGCCTGCGTGGTCGCGCATGGAATGTGGGTGATTTTCCATCCGCATCCCGTCAGCGCAGACGTGATGGGAAAATCAACGATTGACTATCAGTTTGCGAGCGCGGCTTACGCCTCGGACTTCGCGAAGCGAAACAGTGAGTACCTTTGACTTGATTGGCGGCAACCGCTACCTTGACTCGTTGCGGCCCCCCGGCCATTCGGATATCTTCACGGGATGATGAACGTTCAGAGAGTCCTGCTCTCCAGAGAGCAGATCGCCAAACGCGTGAACGAGATGGGCCAGCAGATCGCGGCGGATCTTGATGCCGAGGCCAAGCGCGTCGCGGCGGCGGCGAAGGTCGCCGGCGCGATGGGTGATGAGATCGCCGCGGCGTCGGGGCCGATCGTGCTGATCCCTGTGTTGACCGGCGCGCTGGTCTTTGTCGCGGACCTGATCCGGGCGATGCCGGTGGCGATGAGCATCAAGCCGGTGACGCTGAGCAGCTATCCGGGCAAGAGCACGACGAGCCAGGGTGTGACGGTGCAGAGCGGCGTGCCGATGGATTTGAAGGGCGCGCGTGTGCTGATCTATTTCGGCGGCGCCAATCTTTATTATGATGCGTTGGATCAGTCGGCTGCCGAAGGCTTTCCCGAGC
>JAIEQQ010000688.1 GCA_019747615.1 Phycisphaerales bacterium | reverse complement strand
CGGCAACGGCGGCGGCGCGGGCGGCGCCACCGGCGAGAAGTTCTCCTGCCTCCTCGGTGCCACCGGCACCGGCAAGACCTTCACGATGGCCAACGTCATCGAGCGCCTCGGCAAGCCCACGCTCATTCTCAGCCACAACAAGACGCTCGCGGCTCAGCTTTACGAGGAACTCAAGGAGTTCTTCCCGCACAACAGCGTCAACTACTTTGTCAGCTACTACGACTACTACCAGCCCGAAGCCTACATCCCGCAGCGCGACATTTATATTGAGAAGGACGCCAGCCGCAACGACGACCTGGAGAAGCTGCGGCTCGCGACCACCAGCAACATCCTCGCGCGGCGAGACACCATCGTCGTCACCAGCGTCTCGTGCATCTTCGGCCTTGGCTCGCCGGAGGCCTACGGCAACAAGGTCATGACCATCGAGCGCGGCATGACCGTCGATCGGCGGCGGTTTCTGCTGGGCTTGGCCGCGATGCAGTACAAGCGGGCGGATGTCGAGTTCAAGCGCGGCCTGTATCGCGTGCGGGGCGATGTGATCGAGATTTTTCCGGCGTATGACCAGTACGCCGTGCGGGTGGAGCTGTTTGGCGACGAGGTTTCGAGCGTGCGGCTGGTGAACCCCGTCAGCGGCGAGGAACTCGCCGAAGAGCGGCGCGTGTTCATCTTCCCCGCGGTGCATTACGTCACCGATGAGCAGAAGATGAAGAGCATTACGCAGCAGATCAGAGAAGACATGAACGTGAGCGTCGAGAAGTTCCGGGCCGAGGGCAAGCTCCTTGAGGCCCAGCGCTTGCTCGCGCGAACGAAGTACGACCTGGAGATGCTCGAAGAGGTCGGCTTCTGCAACGGCGTGGAGAACTATTCGAGGTACTTTGACGGCCGCGCTCCGGGCGAGCGGCCGTTCACGCTGATGGATTACTTTGATTACTCGCCGGAAGACTTCGGCGACGAGGAGGGCGCGGGGGCGTCGGATCACGGTGAAGATGGCGGGCACCTCTGGCGGATCACCAAGCGCACCGACCACGACTGGCTCATGATCATCGATGAGAGCCACGTCACGATGCCGCAGATCCACGCGATGTTCACCGGTGATCAGATGCGGAAGAAAGTCCTGGTCGAGCACGGCTTCAGGCTCCCCGCGGCGATGGACAACCGCCCGCTGAAGTTCGAGGAGTTCGAGCAGATGGTGCCGCAGGTGCTGTTCGTGAGCGCCACGCCCGCGAAGTATGAGCTTGAACGCGTGCAGGGTGAGGTCAGCGAGCAGATCATCCGGCCCACGGGCCTCATCGATCCGATCATCGAAGTGAAGCCCGCCGGCGGGCAAGTGCCGGACCTTGTGTCGCGCTGCCAGGAGATCGTCGCCAAGGGCCAGCGCGTGCTCGTGACCGCGCTGACCAAGCGCTTGTGCGAGGACCTGACGGTTCACCTGCACGAAAAGGGCCTGCGCGTTCGCTACTTGCACAGCGAGATCGAAACGCTCGAACGCATCGAGATCCTCAGCGACCTGCGGCGCGGGGCGTTCGATGTCTTGGTCGGCGTGAACCTGTTGCG
The DNA here is from genome assembly GCA_019747615.1 of Phycisphaerales bacterium. Next base: position 2,664 of record JAIEQQ010000688.1, on the reverse strand, counting down.
TGAAGGGCTGGACTTGCCCGAGGTGTCCTTGGTCTGCATCCTGGACGCGGACAAGGAAGGCTTCCTGCGTTCGCCGACGTCGCTCATCCAGCAGATCGGACGCGCGGCCCGAAACGTCGACGCGCGCGTCATCATGTACGCCGACAAGATGACGCCCGCGATGCATGGCGCGATCGAAGAGACCGATCGACGCCGCAAGAAACAACAAGACTACAACGCCGCGAACGGCATCACGCCGCAGACGATCATCAAGGCCATCCGCCAGGGGATCGAGGGCGAGCTGCGTGCCGGGCGCACGGCGCGCGAGGCGATCAAGAGCAAGGAGCCCGAGTTTGAGATGAGCGAGATGCTCAACATGCTCGAGGCCGAGATGCTCGAAGCGGCGCAGAAGCTGGACTTTGAACGAGCCGCTCGGATCCGCGATCAGGTCCAGCAGCTCAAGGCCGGCAAGGGAGCCGCGGCGGGCCTGGAGCCCAAGAGCAAAGTCCGGCGCAGCCAGATCGACGGCGGCCCGGACGCGGGACCGGGCGCCGAGCGCAAGGCCGGGATGCCGGGCGTGCGGGCGAACAAGAAGGGGCGGAAGAAGGGCAAGAAGCTTGACGGACGCACGGGGTTCTGATGCGTTTCAGGTGGCCCGCATTTCCAAGGCGGGCCTGAGCAAACCGCAAGAACCACGAGCCCCATCACGCGGGCCTCACGCCGGGCCATGCCGAAGCCGAATCGATCGCAAAGCGCTGGTAACGCTGGTAACACGGACTCTCGTTGACCGGTGCGCTCGCGAGACTGAGGCCCGTGCCTTCGCAGAGCCTCAGGCACGGCGTCCAAAGGCGCGGGACTCAACGGTGATCCGTAGAACGCTCGGCTTGCTCCACGCACTGGCCGCGATCGCCGCCCCGCCCGCCGTCTACACTCAACCATGGGCATGCGAGAAAACATCGAACGCGGCCTCGACGAGCCCGGCGGTCGTCTTGGCAGCAAAGACCGACTCCGAACCTTCGGACTCGGCGCGGGCATCGGGCTGGTGCTCTCGGGCATGGTCGTCGCCTCGTGGTGGTTCCGCCGCCCGACGGAGATGCCCAACCGCGGCGCGTTTGATCGCCCGGCCGGTGCGTCGGTCACGCCGGGACCTAATGCCACCGGCCAGCCGGGCGCGCCGCCGCGCGAGCTGAACACGGGCGCGGGGCGATAGGGCATCTGGATCGATGTGTCTGCTTCAGAACGAGCACAGTGCCGATGCCACCGCGTGCCACTTTGAATAACGCAGCCGCCGATCAACCGAGCACTCAATCAGCCGCGAGCGTCGCGCCGAGGCGTCGCGTCTGGCGACGTCGTCGTCGCGTGGTGCGGGCTTCGCTGCTGGTCATGCTCGTAGGCGTGGGCGTGTCGATCACCAGTTGCATGCCCTCGATCCGCGCGACGCCGGAGCAGATCGCGCTGCTCAAGAGGCACGAGGTCGCCGCCACCGGCGCGCCTGGTCGAGCGATCTCTTATCTCTCAGCGGGCGAGCCGAGCGCGCCTCGCGTGATCTTCATTCACGGCTCACCTGGCAGCGCCAAGGACTACGCCGATTACCTCGTTTGGCCACCCAGTGGCGTTGAGGTTGTCGCGGTTGATCGCCTGGGCTTCGGAAAGTCCGTGACGTCCAACGCAGACGACGGCCGCGCTCGGCGCGACGCGGTGCTCAGCCTCGCCGAGCAGGCCGAGTCCATCCGTCCGCTGCTGGTCGCTCGCAATGGCCATCGCCCAATTCTGGTCGGTCACTCGCTGGGCGGGCCGATCGCGGCGAAGGTCGCCGCGGACTTTCCCGATGACGTCGCGGGGCTCATCATCCTCGCCGGCTCGCTGGACCCGGCCCACGAAGCTCCGCGCTGGTACAACGAGGTGCTCTCCTGGCGGTTGATCAGTTGGGCGACGCCCGGCGTGATCGACAACAGCAACGCCGAGATGATGGTGACGCGCGAGGAGGCCACATCTCTCACGACGTCCCTCGCCAAAATCCGCTGCCCGGTCGTGGTGATCCACGGCCAAGACGACCCGCTCGTCTCGATCGACAACGTTCGCTACATCGAAACGCACATGATCAACGCGGCGTCGATGACGACAATCCGGATTTCGAACGAAGGGCACTTCCTGCCCTGGAATCGCGAATCGGAAGTGCGCCAGCAGTTGCAGAAGTTGATGGAGCGGGCGTGGGGCGCGCTCGAACGCACTCCCGAGACGAACGCGGTGCGGTGATCGCGTCTCCCCGGAAGCGGGTGACGTTGATGGCGAATCGAAAACGGGAGCCGCGTTGGGCACGGCACCGGACGCGCCTGACGCTCTGGGATCGTGATTCGTGTGGGAATCGCGGGCCGGAGCGCCGGCGCCAAAGACTCGTTTCCACACGACTCCGCGCTGAACGTTGTATGATGAAATCACAGGCCCACTCCCGAGGCGACACCAGACTACATTCGGAGACTGCCATGACACGATCGATCCCCGGCGCACTTGTGGCATTGCTCAGCGCCGTCGCGGGCCTCGGCGGCTGCGCGTCGCCCGCGACGACTGCCAACACACACATCGCACCGAGCTCCAGCGACGCCAAGACGATGAGCCTCTCCACCCCCACCCCCCCCACGCCCACCACCACCACCACCACCGGAGCACGCGCCATGCAACTGGGCA
>JAIEQQ010000380.1 GCA_019747615.1 Phycisphaerales bacterium | reverse complement strand
GCTCCTAGCCGCCATTGATGGCTAACGCTGAGCGTGCGAGACGTCCCTGCGGCAGAGCGAGCAACTCAAGGCCCTGGCCGAAGCCGAGCTGGGCGAGGCTCGAAAGTTGATGAACGACGATCGCGCCGCCAGCCAGCGGCTGGTCGTTCTGGAGCAGGATCAGGCCCAGCTCAAGCGCGCGCTCAGCGAAGAGACCGCCCGCCGCTCGCACATCGAGCGAGCGTTCGCGGAGCTTGAAGAGAGCGCCGCCGGCGCACGGCGCGAGGCCCAGCGCTCTCTGGACGAGGGACTGAGCGCCGTCGAATCGCTCGACGCATCGCGAGCCCGCTGCGTCGAACTTGAGCGATCGATCCAGTCGTTGGAAGCGGGGGCGAAAGAGCGCGAGGCGGTCCTCTCCGGCGAGCTGAACGCCGAGCGGCAGAAGGCCCAGTCCTTCGAGTCGCGGATTGCCGAGATGGAATCGATCGCCAGCCAGGAGCACTTGCGCATCGAGCAGGTGATCGCCGACTCAAAACGCCTCAGCGACGAGCTCGTCGCGTCGCAGGCGCGCGTGCGTGAACTCTCGGATCAGGCGTCGCAGGCGGTGCAGGGCGCCGGCGACGCGACCAAGTCGCTGCAGGCCGAGCTTGACGCGATCCGTGTGTCCGGACAAGCAAAGGTGGTGGAGATGGCGTCAAAGATCGAAGCACTGGAGCGCACGCTGGGCCAGTCACTCGAGTGTCAGACGCTTGCTGAGCAGAGCGCCCGCGCGATCACCGCCGATCACGAGGCCGCCGTGGCCGAGTTGGCCCAGGCACGCGTGTCGCTGGCCTCCGCCGTCAGCGATGCTGATCAGGCCCGGGCAAAGCTCCAGACCGCCGAGCAGGAGCTCGTTAAGTCTCGCGCAGAGGTTCAAAGCGTCCGCACCGAGCTGGCCGCGCACGCGCAGGACGATCGCGTCGGCGAGCAGGGCCAGCGCAAGCTCAAGGAACTCGGCGAGGCGCTCGTCAAGCGCGAGGACGCCATCCGCGTGCTGAGCAAGCGTGTCGAAGAGGCCGAGCTGCGCATCGAAGACGCCGAACGGCGCGCCGATGAGGCCGAGGCGGCCAGCAAGCGTGCGGTGAACGATGCCCCCGGCGCCGCCGGCGAGTTCGTTGAGCGCGTGCAACTGCGTCACGCGCGACTGGCGCGATACAAGAAGCTACTCAGCGCCCACGCGATGAAGATCGTCAAGGCCAAGGCGGCCCTGGAGAAGAAGGGCGAGCAGTACAACGAACTGCTGAGCCAGCAGAACCGCATCATGGAGGCCGCCACCGCCCTCAAGCAGGAGCGTGCCCGCGTGCAGTCCAAGCTCGCACGCTCGCAATCGGCCAGCATGCTGTTCTTCGCCGTCGGCACCATCGCCATCGTCGCCGTCGGCTCATGGTTCGCCGCCACCAAGATGGCCCCGGCCACGTTCGCCGCCCGCACCACGCTCATCGCCGATGGCAAGGGACGAGTCCCCAGCGAGGACGACCTTCGCGCCTGGACCGCCAGCCACGAGAAGATGTTCGAAGATCCGCAGTTCTTCCAGCTCGTCGCCGAGCGCTTCGCCCAGCGCGGCATGACCTCCCTCGGCACCGCGCCCAGCGTCGCCCAGAAACTCAAAGCCGACCTCTCCTACCAGACCGATACCGCCGGCAAGCTCACACTCGAGATGCGCAGCCAAGGACAGGAACGCACCGTGCGCGAGCTCGAAACCGTCACCCTCGCCGTCGTCTCCGTCGCCAACGCCCAACGCGAAGCCCGCGGCGACGGCGCCGCCACCGCCATCGACTCGCCCCCGGTCGCCGGCAATGAACCCATCGCCGATCAGCGCATGCTCTACGTCGCCACCTTCGGCGGCGGCGGCCTCCTGCTCAGTGTCATCATCTGGCTCATCCTCTATCGCGTGCTCGCCCAAAGCAAACGCAACTTCGAGCAGCAACTGTCGATCGAGACCTGAGCGCTGGCCGACTACTTGATCTCGATCCAGATCCCAGACATCGCCGGCAATCGTGCCACCGGCACCCAGCCCCACAGGTTGCCCGTGTCATCCAGCCGCAGCGGCGTCGGCTGCGGCGGCGTCGCGATCGTTGACGCGATCACTCCGACCTTGGCGTTCGTCAGCACCTGCAGCCCCGTGGTGGTCACGCTCGGCACGACCACTTCTTTGTCCGAGACATTGAACACGCCGACAATCGTCGGCCCCGCGCGCTCCAGGCCTTGCGAGTCCTTGGTCTTGACGCCGCGGCGGATGATCGTGAGCACGCCGGGCGCCGTGGACTCCAGCACCTGGCTCTGCCCGCGCCGCAGCGTCGGGCTCGCGTTGCGCGTGTGAATCAGCGTGCGATAGAGGTTTAGCAGCGAGCCGGATTCGGTCTCCTGCTTCTTGACGTTGATCCGTCGGAAGTCCTTCTGCGGCTCCTGCCAGGACTTCTTGTCGCTGAACGACGCCCACTTCTCGCCGGACCACTGCATCGGCGTGCGGAGCTTCTCATCGGGCTTGTCACCGAGCATGCCGATCTCTTCGCCGTAGTACACAAACGGCACACCCGGCAGCGTGAACTGGATCATCGCCGCCACGCGAGCCATCTCGATGTTCCCGCCAAACTGCGTCAGCGATCGAGTCTGATCATGATTCGCCAGGAAGGTGCTCTGGCTGAGCTCGGGAAACGCCGCGAGCGTGCGGTTGATCTGCTTGCCGATGATCTCGGCGTTGCCCTCTTTGACGCCCTTGATGATCGCGTTCGAAAGCTCGAACTCGAAGCACGAGTCCAGCTCCTTGCCGACGTACGACGCGATCTCTTCTGAGCCAGCCCACACCTCGCCCACCGCGAACGCGTCGGGCTTGATGGCCTTGTACTTCGCGTTGAACTGCCGCAGCCAATCGTGCGTCTCGGGTGTGTTCTCCTGTACCTTGCCGTCCTCGATCAGATGTCGGATGGCGTCAAGCCGGAAGCCATCGACGCGCATGTCGGTGAGCCAGAAGCGGACGACATCGTCCATCTGCTTGGTCACCTCGGCGTTGCGATAGTTCAGATCCGGCATCCGGGGGCTGAAGATGCCGTAGTAGTAGAGTCTGGTCTCACTCTTGGGAACGTTCACGCGATGCCAGACCTTCTGATTCCACGGGCCCTTCCACGCGGGGTCCTTGTCGCTCCAGATGAACCAATCGTGGTACGGGCTCTTGGGGTCGATCGCGCGGGTGAACCACTCGTGCTTGTCCGAGTGATGGTTGAGCACCAGATCAATGACCACGCGGATGCCGCGCTTCTGGCACTCGTCGACCAGACGCTTGAAGTCCTCGTTGGTGCCGTAGTCGGCCTCGACGGTGAAGTAGTCGGTGGTGTCATAGCCGTGATACGTCGGCGACTCGCTCATCGGCAGCAGCCAGATGGCGGTGACGCCGAGCGATGTCGTCGGGTCGTTCTTGCCGTCGTTGAGATAGTCCAGCTTGTCGATGAGCCCCTGGATATCACCGATGCCGTCGTTAGCCTTTGCGCCCTGGCGCGAGTCATAGAACGAGCGCACAAAGACCTGATAGAACACCGCATCGGTCCACCAGCCCGTCGGCGAGACCCGCGGCCCCGCCTGCTTCGCCGGCACCACCACCGGCGCCGTCGGCGACGTCTCTGGATTGATCGTCGCCTGGCCGAACACTGTGCCGCACAGCGACATCAACGCCGCGGCCCAGACCACCGCGCCCGTCCGAGCAACGCCGCCGCACGCATTCAAAGGTGTCTTCATGCCCAAGCGTATCGCCGCGACGGACGGCCATCGGGAATCCAGAATCGGCAATCGGCAAGCAAGATCACCCTCCCCCGGTTCCTACCGGGGGAGGTGCCGCGCCTCGCGGCGGAGGGGGCAGGACAGGACCAAGAGATACTCGTGATCACAACAATCGCCTAATCCACTCGGCCCTCGGCCCTCAAACCTCGGCCCTTCCCTTCCCTCACTCCCGGATCAACTCCGGCAGCGCCGCAAAGGTCGCGACCGTGTTGCGGACGCGAGCGTCGCGATCGCCCTTGCTCATGGCCTTCCACGTCACGGTCTCGCCGGTCGGCAGCGTGTTGGGGCCGACGGGGACTGCGGTGGTGCCGGCGGGTGCGACGGTGGTGCCGGGCGTCGGCGCGACGGGCTTCGCGCCGGCCTTGGGCTTCGGCGCCGGCGTGGTCTTGGGCTTGCTGATCGTCGCAGAGAACAGC
>JAIEQQ010000491.1 GCA_019747615.1 Phycisphaerales bacterium | reverse complement strand
GTACTCTCCCGCCACCGGCGGGACGGCACGTTGCAACTGAAGAACAACCGCGTCGATGTCCGCCCCCGCCGACTGGGGATTGCTCCACGCCACATACTCGCCTCGGATATGGAGCACGCCAGCCTCCGGATATCTTGGCGGCTCGTTCTTGCCTTTCGAACGGTGCCTGATCTGATGGCGTGTCAAGAGCAGGCGATGTCCATCTAGAAGCAGGCCGTGCCCCTGCGAAAACCCGAAATCCAAGCTGCCATCATCGCCGGGCTCGTTCTGCCGGACAACGTTCACCACCCGCGCACGCGCAGATTCAAGCGCCGCGAGCTCGCTCTGCGTCACACGCGACGAACACGCGCCCGCGAGCGCGGCGAAGTACGCCAACAAAACCGCAGCAACCGGACACCAAAGTACTCGCGATGTCAATACGTTCAGGTACCAGACTCCCCTTCCGCTCGGCGACATTTACAAAATCCGCCTCGACCGCGGATAGCTCCCCAGCACATGCAACTCCTTGCAGTGCTTCCGCGCCCGCGCCAGCGCATTGCCCATCCGCTTCTCACTCTGGTGCCCCTCGGCATCAATGAAGAACGTATACGTCCAGTTGTCCCGCCGGCTCGGCCGCTTGTCGATGTGCGTCAGGTTCACGCCCGCGGCGTGGAAATCTCCCAGCACCTTCACCAGCGCCCCAGGCTTGTTCAGCGTCGTGAACATGATGCTCGTCTTATCCGACGACACACCCTTGCCCCCGCCCACACCGCCCCCGCTCGGCTGCGCCTTCTCGCGGCTGATCACCACGAACCTCGTAATATTATTCGGCTCGTCCTGAATGCCCTCGAACAAGATATTCACCCCATACAGCTCGCCCGCCAGCGTGCTGCCGATCGCGGCGCTCGTCCGCTTCTCCGCCGGCAGCTTCGCCTCCTCCGCCACCATCTGCACCGCCCGCGAGCTGCTGGCCACCGCGATCTGTTCCGCCTTCGGATACTGCGTCGCCAGCCACCCACGGCACTGGCTAAACACCTCCGGCTTCGAATAAATCCGCATCACCGCCTTCGGCTCGCAGTTCGCTAGGAGCGCGTGCCGTACGTCAAGCTGCACCTCTGCATAGATGTTGATCTTCCCCGCGCGATTCGCAAACGAATCCAGTGTCTCGGTCACGCTCCCATGAATCGAGTTTTCGATCGGCACGATTCCATAATCCACGTGCGCCCGCTCCACCTCCGTAAACACGCCGGCGATCTCGTGCAGATCCTCAAACGCGACCGATGAGCCGAACTGCTTCACCGCCGCCAGGTGGCTGTAACTGCCCGCCGGCCCAAGGAACCCGATCGCCAGCGGCTTCTCCAGCGCAAACGAGCCGGACATCAGCTCGCGATACACGCCCTCAATCGTGCGATTGCCCAGCGGCCCAGCGTTGTGCGCCAGCACACGCGACAGCACCTCCTGCTCGCGATGCGGCGCATAGATCGGCACGTTGTGCGCCCGCTTATACCGCCCCACATCCACCACCAGCGCCGATCGCGCATTGAGGAGCTCCACAAGCTGCCGATCGATCGCATCGATCCGCACGCGCAGCGCCGCAAGATCAATCTCACCAACCCCACCCGTGGGGCGGGCGTCCCGCCTGCCCCCCGCCGCGACGTTCCGCACACGTTTCGCCTTGCTCGCCTTGCTCATAGTCCCGCAGGATATCGCAACCCCCACCCATCCGCGGCGAGCCAACTCCCCATGCCCCCGCGCGACATCGCCTCCCCGCCGCTTCCAAATGTCTCAATCTACGCCCCCAAACAAACCAGATCTGTTACGCTCTCTCGCAACTTCACATGCAGCCAAGGGGGCCCACCATGTCACAGCAATCACTCGCATCCCCGCCCAGCGCGACCACCATCGCCGGCGACGCGTCCCATCTCCTGGCCCACATCTCCGCCGACATGAAGCCCGTGCGCCCGTCCACCGCATACATCGGCGCGATGCTCCTGGCCATGACCACCGCGCTGCTGGCCCTGGCCATCTATCTCGCGGTCGTCCTCGGCGCCGGCTGGGGCATCTACGCCTGGATCATGAGCATCAAGTCTCAGATCGACGCCCTGCCACCCCGCGGCTTCCTCCCGCTGTCCATCTTCGGCATTCAAGTCATCGGCGTGCTCATGTCCCTTGCCATCCTCATCGCGCTCGTCAAGCCCATCATGCTCCCCAAGCAAGAAGAGCAAGAGCCCGTCGAGCTCACCGAGTTCACCCAGCCCATGCTGCACAGTTACGTCGGCGAGCTGGCCAAGAAGCTCGGGGCCCCGCGCCCGGCGCGCATCTTCACCGACGCGACGGTCAACGCCTATGCCGCGCCGCGGCCTGTCCTCTTCGGGTTGCTCGGCATCCGCTACGACCTCTGCATCGGCAGCGCGCTCTTTGAGGGCCTCAGCGCCCGCGAGGTCACCGGCGTCATCGCGCACGAGCTGGGCCACTTCGGCCAGGGCGGCGCGGTGCGCATCAGCATGCTGAGCCGCGCGATCGGCTACTGGCTCTGGAAGATCGCCTATGTCCGCGACATCTTCGACCATCAACTCTGGCGCCTCTCACAAGACGAGAACGGCTACATCGCCTTCATCGCCCGCATCACCCTGGAGCTCAGCGAGTTCGTCCGCCTGCTCCCCGCCGCCCTCGTCCACATCCTCGCCGCCGGCGATTCGCTCCTGGCCCGCCAGATGGAGCACGACGCGGACAAGTACGAGATCCGCGTCGCCGGCAGCGCCGCCAGCGAGCGCATCAGCACGCGTTTGCTCGAGCTGGAGATGGCACACGCCACCGCGTTCGCCCGCACCAGCCTGTGGCTCGCCAAGGGGCGCGTTCCCAACGACATGGTCAAGGTCCTGGTCCGCTCCGCCCGCCAGCTCGCGCCGGAGCAACTCACCAAGCGCGTGAAGCTCGGCGTCGGCGCCCGCAGCAGCATCTTCGCATCGCACCCCACCGGCCGCGAGCGCATCGATCGCGCCCGCGCCGAGAACGACCCGGGCATCTGCACGCTCGAAGCGCCCGGCACCGCGCTGCTGATGAGCCCGCACCTGGTCAACGAAGAGGTCACGCGCCAGCTCGTCCGCGAGAAGCTCGGCCCGCGCGCTCATCGCCAGATCACCTTCGTCCCCGTCGCGGAGTTCCTCAGCGCCTACGACAAGACCGATCGCGCGATCGACACGCTCCGCGCCATTCTCGGCGATGACGTCGCGCACACCCTCACCATCGAGCCGGTCTTCCTCTCAGCCAACGAGGTCTCCGCCGCCGACGAGCCCGCCGCGACACGCCAGCGCATGGCCCAGGCCAAAGCCGCGATCAAGGCCGCGCGCCCCGCGGCTCAGCAGCCCGCAAAGCGCGTCCGCGCCGCGGACCTGGTCATCGAGCAAGCCACGCAGGCCCAGATGCTCCTGCGCATCCACTGCAAGATCAACGCGTCTGACTTCGGCCTCGATCGCGCCAGTCTCCCCGAGGCCGACGAACGCATCCACCTCGCCCGCACCGAGATCAGCGACGCCTCCGGCGCTGTAGAGCCGCTCACCAAAGCCCTGCGCACGTACATCCTCTGCGCCCTTCAACTGGTCTGCAGCAAGAAGCTCGACGCCGTGATCCCCGGTCGCGCCGCCCTGGCCACCGAGATCAAGAAACTCGTCGAGCTCAACGGCTCGCTCCGCCAGGCCTGGCCCTCCACCTCTCAACTGCAAAGCACCCGCACCTCGCTGGAAGCACTCGCAACACAACTCAGCGGCCGCGAACCCGGCGAGCTCGTCCGCAAACAGCTCGACGCGCTCCTCAAACCCACCGACGAACTGATCAACCAAATTGAGTCGCACACCCACCAGCTCGCCGACCCGTTTCACAGCACGCCCACCGAATACCGCAGCCTCTGGCACACGCTGGTGCCCACGGGCATGTCCGATCACCACCCCGATGAAGACTTCGGCGTGGTCCTGGCGGACTGGCTCAACGTCGTCTCGGTGCTCTTGGACGAACACCACGCCATCGCCCGCCGCCTGCTCGTCCGCCTCATCGAAATCGCGGCCCTGGTGGAGAAGTCGATGCCGGTGAAGCCCGCTTGAAACCCCCACCCTCCCCCGGTTCCTACCGGGGGAGGTGCCGCGCCTCGCGGCGGAGGGGGCAAGCCCTCGAGATACTCGTGACCACACTCATCACTTCCCCCCCATCGCCGCCAAAATCGCATCC
>JAIEQQ010000417.1 GCA_019747615.1 Phycisphaerales bacterium | reverse complement strand
GGTCGAGGGTTTCGGCGTGCGAATGCCGGAGTTTCGATCGACGCGGCTCGGAAGTCGGTTGGGATCGGGTCAGGTTCAGACAGTTTGACAGGGTCAAGAGGAATCGCCGAGGCCGGATTGGCCGAGGCTCATTGCACGAGGTGATGTATGGCGAAGGGAAAGTCCCAGGCTCGCGAGTTCGTGTGGCTTCAGTGCTCTGAAACGGGCGATCTGAACTATCGCACCGAGATCAACGTCAAGGGCGGCATCGCTGAGAAGCTCAAGGCGGGGTTCCAGAAGTACTCGCCGCGCCTGCGCCGGCACACGCTCCACAAGATCAAGCGGAAGTAAGGTTTCGCCTTTGAAAGGCCGCGTCGTGGCGTAAGCCACGGCGGGTGGTGCCGGCTGAAATGCCGAACACTCGACTTGATCCTTGGAGTCATGTCCAAGTCGAAACCGCGCCAAAGGTGGGAGGGATCCTCACCAGCGGTTCGCTCAGTTCACACGCCGGTAGCTCAACTGGTAGAGCAGCGGATTCCAAATCCGCAGGTTGCGGGTTCAAGTCCCTCCCGGCGTGCTCTTACTCGTGATTGATCGCCCCGAAGGCGGCGCGATCGGGCTCGAGTCGGCGCGGGCTTTGGCGGCCGCGCTGGTGTTGGAATGTCGGATCGCGCCCCGTGCCTTTTCGAAATGCACGAGCAGTGATCTCGGTCGGGGTTTCGCGTTCTTTCGCCACGGTCTCTTGGGCCTCATCGCGATCTGGAACTCTTCCACTTTCCCTCGGTCGGCCTCTCCCTGTGAATACCTATGGCACTTGGCATTTATAAACCTGGGCAGGGCTACTGGGTGCGCGTCATGACCGCGACGCTGATCGCGCTGGCGACCACCGCCGTCGCGGCGTGGGCGTGGAAGCAGACCGCCACCGTCGTCTCGCAGCTCCCCAAGACGTCGTTCACCCTCGGCGTTCGCAACGCGACGACCGAGGTTCCCGGCGGTACGACCGTCACGCTCCTGGGCACCGCCGACGCGACGGGCAAGCAGCTTGAGCTCGGCACCGCGGTTGTCCGCACGCCGGTCAATAAGACCGCTGGCGATCAGCGCGTCACCATCGATTCGGTCGAAATGAACGCGGGCTTTGACGCCGGCGCGACCGCGGCCCTCCGCGCCGTCAACGGCGAAAAGATCGCCGAAGTCGCCGAGCGCCGGGGCAACCCGCCCGTCGAGCCGCAGGTCGCCCAGTCCATCGTCGCCACGATCCTGATCCTGATCGGCGCGACCCTCGCCTACTACTTCACCGCGACGCGCCCCAAGACCGTCGACTTCCTCATCGCGACCGACTACGAAATGAAGCGCGTGAACTGGTCCACCCGGCGAGAGATCGTCGGCTCAACCGTCATCGTCATCATCGCCTCGATCGCGCTGGCCACCACGCTGTTCGTCTTTGACCTGACGCTCCAGTGGTTCTTCAAGACGATCGACGTTCTGCAAATCTGAAATCACGCGGGCGCTCGACCTCCAGACGCCCCCCCGCTCAGCGAGAGGGATCACCCATGGCTCAGGATCAGGACCACAAGACGACGGACACCGCGGGCGCTGTTGACGCGGCCGGCGCGGACAAGGGCCGCCCCTCGGCGCTCGAGGTCATCGCCCAGAACTCGTACGTCAGCACCGCCGAGCCGATGACGCGCTCGGGCATGAACTGGTTCGTGCTCCGCGTCGCGTCCAACAAAGAGTCGTCCGTTCGCGACACGCTGCTCCGCAAGGTGCAGATCGAGAACATGTCGCACCTGGTTGGCCGCATCCTTGTGCCCACCGAGAAGAAGAAGACGATTAAGGGCGGCAAGCAGAAGGTCACCGAAGAGAAGCTCTACCCCGGCTACGTCTTTGTCGAGATGAAGCTCGAGGACGACGGCCGCATCCCGCAGGACGTCTTCTTCCTGATTAAAGAGACCACCGGCGTCGGCGACTTCGTCGGCACCAAGGGCCGCCCCACGCCGATGAAGCAGCACGAGATCGAGAAGATGCAGCTCGCCTCGATGAAGGTCGAGGACATGCCGCAGATCAAGCTCGTCTTCGAGAAGAACGAAGCCGTCACGATCAAGGAAGGCCCCTTCGCCGGCTACGAAGGCACGGTCGACGAACTCATCCCCGAGAAGGGCCTCGTCCGCGTGCTGGTCACGATCTTCGGTCGGCAAGCGCCGGTCGAGCTGGAGGAGTGGCAGATCGCGAAGGCGGATGAGATGGTGTGAGTGGGGTACCGCCAGCCGTCCGTCCCGACGCTCTGAAACCACTGGCTCGGACATTCAGCGCTGGCGGCAATCCAATCGTGCCGCGGCCTGAGACACCGAACGGGTGCGTAGCACGCGCCGGCGACGACGCGCGAAGCTGATCTGCTGACCCCTGAAAGCTGAAAGCTGACGGCTGTCCAAGCCGGCCTTCCAGCCCGAGCGATCGCTCCGCGATCGTGCGTCCATGGTTTTCACGAAGATCCCTTGAATTCAGGCCCGCTTCGCGGTTTATCTTCGCACCGCCGGCGATGATCAGTTAAGCTCTGCACCGAAAGGCCTTGCCGAACGCCGCGTCTTGGTCATTGGGCCGCGTCCGGCGGTTGGGCCGCGTGCGGCGGTCTTGCCCTGAAACCTGATCTGTCTGGCCAACGTCGTCGTGAAGGAACTCGCCATGCTCACACTTCGCTCCACGGCCTTGAAGTCAGTGCTGCTCACGCTGATCGTGTTTGCCACAACCCTGCTGGGCGCACCGAACACAGTGCAGGCCCAGTGCTTTGAAGGCTGGCTGCCGGGGCAGGGCGTGCCGGGGGTGCGCGGCACGGTTCGGGCCCAGGCGATCTTGCCGGGCGGCGACGTGATCGTGGGCGGCGACTTCACCATCGCCGGCAGCGTCGAGGCGAACGACATCGCCCGCTACAACCCGACGACGGGCGTCTGGTCGGCGCTAGCGAGCGGGATACACGAGTTCGGATACGTCTCAGCCCTGGCGGTGCTGCCGGGTGGCGACGTGATCGTGGGCGGCACGTTCACGACCGCCGGGGGCGTCGCGGCGAGTAACATCGCCCGGTTCAACCCGACCACGGGCGTCTGGTCGGCCATGGGGAGCGGGGTGACGGGCGGCGGCGACTACCCCACCGTCAAAGCCCTGGCGGTGCTGCCGGGTGGCGACGTGATCGTGGGCGGCGACTTCACCATCGCCGGCAGCGTCGAGGCGAACGACATCGCGCGCTACAACCCGACCACGGGCGTCTGGTCGGCATTAGGGTACGGAGTGTACGGCTTCGGCACGGAGACTACTGTCAACTCGATGGCGGTATTGCCGGGGGGCGACGTGCTTGTGGGCGGCGCGTTTGTCTACGCCGGGGACGTGGTGGCAAGCAACATCGCCCGCTACAACCCGACCACGGGAATCTGGTCGGCTCTGGGCTCGGGGGTAGGCAGCGGTTTATTTGGTGATGAAGTCCGCGCTCTGGCGGTGCTGCCGGGTGGCGACATCATCGTTGGCGGCACTTTCTACACCGCCGGGTTCGTTTTGGCGAGCAACATCGCCCGTTACAACTTCACGGAGGACCCCTGGGAGCCATCGTACTGGTCGGCACTGGGAAGCGGGACCAGCAACGATGTCTACGCCCTAGCGGTCCTGTTGGGTGGGGACGTGATCGTCGGCGGCTCCTTCACCAGCGCCGGGGGCGTGGCTGGCACAGTCAGAATCGCCCGCGTCAACCCCAGCACAGGCGACTGGTCGGCCTTGGGGAGCGGGACCGACAACCGGGTCGAAGCCTTGGCAGTCCTGCCGGGTGGGGACGTGATCGTGGGCGGCCTCTTCAACATCGCCGCGGGCGTGGGGGCGAGAAACATTGCCCGGTACAACCCCACGACGGGCGTCTGGTCGGCGCTGGGGAGCGGGACCAACGAATCTGTCACCGCCCTTGCGGTCCTGCCGGGTGGCGACGTGATCGTGGGCGGCGGCTTCACCACCGCCGGAGGCGTGTCAGCGAACAACATCGCCCGGTACAACCCGACTACGGGCGTCTGGTCAGCCTTAGGGAGCGGGACAAGCATTTTTGAGGAACCTGGTTGGGTAATCGCCTTGGTGGTACTGCCGGGTGGCGATGTGATCGTGGGTGGCAGAGTCACCTTCGCCGGGGGCGTGCAGGCGGGTAACATCGCCCGGTACATCCCGACGACGGGCGTCTGGTCG
>JAIEQQ010000206.1 GCA_019747615.1 Phycisphaerales bacterium | reverse complement strand
CGTTCCTCATCCTTTCGCTCTCGGTGCTCGCACGGTTCACGGCCTACCAGGTGCCCCCGAAGGCCTTCATGACCCTGCGCAACACGGTCGCCATCGCCCTTTCGATCAGCATGTTCCTCCTCGGCTCCGAGATGTTCACGGAGTTCTACACGGACTCGGCGCACGGGGCATCTGCGAAGTACCTGTTTTTCGGCCTGCACGGCCGCCATGCGTTGGTGCCGTGGATCTGGTCGGCCATCGCGCTCAACCTCGTGGCGATGCTTCTCCTCTACCTGCCGATCAGCCGCAAGCTCCCGGTGCTGCAAGCCGCTTGCGTGATGCTCATCGTCGGCATCTGGATCGAGAAGGGGATGGGCATGATCGTGCCTGCGTTCATCCCCACGCCTCTGGGCGAGATCGTCGAGTACCTGCCCACGCTCAACGAAACTCTGGTCACCATGGGCATCTGGGCCGGCGGGTTGCTCATTTACACGATCTTGGTGCGAGTGACCGTGCCGGTCCTGACCGGGCGATTGACGTATGACCAGGAGTTCTCAGTTGCGACAGACATGCGTTCGCCCAGCGTTGCAGAGACCCCGGAGGCTCACTCGTGAATCCCCACCCAACCGCCGAAGAGGCGCAGCAATCGCTCCGCGATCATGTCGTGACCAAGGCGATGGATGCCCGATTGCGTCGTGGCGGCCTGATCGATCGAGTTGAGATGATGCGACTGCTCGAGGACCGCGCTGTCGTCCGCTATCCGCTGGGTGTTCGCTTCGACGCCGAGCCGCTCCTGCCTGGCGAGTTCGCGTGCCTGGAGAGTCTGGGCGAGCACCCGAGGGATGGCTTCTGCCTCTTCATCCATCCAATGTTCGAGAACGTCGATGACCTGATCCCGCTGCTGGTCGCCTACTACATTCCAGCGATCAACTACGGCGAGGTCGCATCGCACGTCGAGGCCGAACTCTTCGGGGCCACGCTCTTGGGCATCGACGTCGAGGAGTACTACACGATCCTCTGCTCGGTCGCGGACACGGTGAGCGATCCGTCCAACGCTTCTTCCTCCACGCCGGGCTGCGGAGGGCATCACCCATGAGCGCCGCACGCAAGCCGAACGCACCGACGAGCAAAGCCGCCAAAATACCGGGCACGTACAAGTCCTTCGTGACAAAGTACCCCGCGCTCGGCCGAGCCCACGAACACATCGCCACAGCCGTGGAGGCCGCCGGCCCGCTCGACGCCAAGACGCTGGCCCTGATCAAGATCGGTATCTGTGTCGGCGCGGGGCTTGAGTCCGCGCTCCGCAGCCACGTCCGTCGCGCTATGCAGCACGACGCGACACCGGCGGAGGTCGAGCAGGCCATCCTCCTCGGCATGAACACCGTGGGGTTCCCGCGTACGGTCGCGGCGTGGAGCTGGGCACAAGAGCAGTTCGAGCGGGACGTGTGATCGCCAGCCCTTCTTCCGTGTCCATTGGAGATGCTTTGCGACAGACGCACTTGGCCAACCCGATCACGAAAGACAAGTCGGGGGTGGCAACCCCTCGTGCTCACGTGGCACTCACGCAATTGAGCGCGTCGCAGTCGCTCGCCTCCGGAAGCACGCCGCCGCCCGCCCCGGCGTCTGTCCGCGCGGCCCGCCGCATGACCGACTCGCACGGCCGCACCATCCGCGACCTGCGGATCAGCGTCACCGACCGCTGCAACTTCCGCTGCGTCTACTGCATGGAGCCAGACGTCCGCTTCGCGCCCCGCGAATCGCTCCTCTCCACCAGCGAGATCATCCGCGTTGCCCGGATCGCCGAGTCGCTCGGCGTCCGAAAGATCCGCCTCACCGGCGGCGAACCGACGCTCCACCCCGAACTCGCGGCGATCATCGCCGGCATTCGCGCCGCGACCGGCGTCGAGATCGCGATGATCACCAACGCCTCGCTCCTGACCCGCGACGCGCTCCGGGACTGGAGGGCCGCCGGCCTGGCCCGCGTGACCATCAGCATCGACTCGCTCCGCCCGGACCGCTTTGCCCGCCTCACGCGCTCGACCTCCTCGCCCGCCGACGTGCTCGCGGGCGTCGAGGCGGCCATCGCCGAGGGCCTCACGCCCCTCAAACTCAACGCCGTGCTCATCCGCGGGTTCAACGACGACGAGGCCGCCGATCTCGCCGAGTTGGCCCGTCTCTACTCGATCGAGATGCGGTTCATCGAGTACATGCCCCTCGATTCCGGTCACGCCTGGGATTCGTCCAAGTGGGTGAGCGCCGCCGAGACGCTCGCCGCGATCGAGGAACGCTTCCCGCTTCGCGCGTGCAACGACGACGATCCGTCCAGCACCGCCCGCACCTTCACCTTCGCCGACGGCGCCCCCGGCCGCGTCGGCTTCATCGCCCCAGTCAGCAGCCCCTTCTGCGGCGCGTGCAGCCGCCTTCGCCTCACCGCCGACGGCAAGGTTCGCCCGTGTCTGTTCAGCACGACAGAGTGGGACCTGCGTTCGCTCATGCGCTCCGGGGCCACCGACGAGCAACTCGCCCACTTCCTGATCGACGCAACCTGGACCAAGCAGCCCGGCCACGGCATCGCCTCGTCCGAATTCCGCCAGCCCTCGCGCCCAATGTCGGCGATCGGCGGCTGAGCCCCAGCCATGCCCACCGATGCGATCCCCATCCTGGCCGCCCTGTTCCTGATCGTTGGCGCGCTCTACGCCGCGGTCGGTCACGCGGGCGCCTCGGGCTACCTCGCCGTGATGGCGCTCATGAGCGTCGAAGCCGCGGTCATGCGCCCCACCGCACTGACGATCAACATCCTCGTGGCCACGATCGCCTTCGTGCAGTTCGCCCGCGCCGGGCACTCCCGATGGGCGTTGTTCTGGCCTTTCGCGGCGGCGTCGATCCCCGCCGCATTCGTCGGCGGCATGATCCACCTGCCCGCCCACGTCCTCAAGATAGCCATCGGCATCGTGCTCGTGCTCACGGCGGCGCGTATGGCGCACGTCGCGTGGCGTCCCCCGGTCGCGCTGCGCGAGACGCACGCGCCCAGACGCCCCGCGATGCTCGCCATCGGTGCCGTGCTGGGCTTCATCGCCGGGGTCACGGGCACCGGTGGGGGCATCTTCCTCAGTCCCGTGTTGCTGCTGTTTAGCTGGGCCGACACCAAGCGCACAGCCGCGACGGCGTCGCTGTTCATCCTCGTCAACTCCGCTGCGGGCGTCGCAGGCCTGGTCAAGGGCGGCTGGACACCACCGGCGCACCTCTGGCCGCTGGCCGCGTGCGCTGCGCTCGGCGGTCTGATCGGGGCCACCCTGGGCAGCGGCCGCGCCACACCGCGCGCGCTGAACTTCACCCTCGCGGCGGTGCTCCTGATCGCGGGCGCGAAGCTCGTGCTGAACTAAACGGACTGCCACGATGGCGCCGCAGTGCCCGCACCGACGATGGAGCGCGGCCGTGCCGCCGAGGCAGGGCCGGGGGTCAGAAAGTTGCGGTTGACTCATGGCGCGGTGAGCCGGTAGACCTCGACGACCGGGGGCTCGGCCAGCAACCCGCGCCACCGGGCCAGGTACGCCATCATCGTCGGGTCGCTGGCGATGCGTTCCTGATCGCACTCGTACGCGGCCTGGTCGTTGTAGAGCACCAGTTCGATGAACCGGTGATCGTCGCTCATGTCCTGGAGCAGACGGACCGTGATCCCGCCCGGCGACTCATAAAAAGGGATCGCCTCCCGCAGGAACGCGAGGAACTCATCGCGCTTGCCCGCCGCGACCCGGCAACGCAGGTGAAGATCGACTCTGCCCGGTGTGGCCATGCGGCAATCGTAATCGTGCTCAGCTCTCCTCGCGAGCTCACCGGTGCCGAGCCCCTACGCCGCGCACGCCCCTACGCCTTAGGCCGCGACGGTGAACGAGGCCGACCTGCTCGCGGTCGGCCGCTTCGCGCGGTACGGCAAGACCTGGAGCATCGCCAAGCACATCCGCGCGAACACGGCCGCCCATTATCGCCGGGCGAGCAAGCACTTCAAGGCCGCGCTGCGTGCCGCTGAAGCGGACGTGCTGGCGCAGAAGACTGCGAGATCGCTGCCCGGCGTGCAAGGAACGCACCGAAACACGAGCAGGAGCAAGCAGCCGCGTCGCTGACGCTGCGCCACGACCGTCGCCGTCGTGACCTCCGACCACGGTCCTTTTTCGCCGCGTGTGTTGATCCAGCGGGCCATGTAGA
>JAIEQQ010000041.1 GCA_019747615.1 Phycisphaerales bacterium | reverse complement strand
AAGCTGGCGAGGCTGCGCGATCGAGCGCTGCCGCCGTTTGCTCTGCAGGTCCGTCACTTTCACGCCGTAGTACTCCGTCACCGCGTTGATGATCGTCTGGATCTGGATCCGCGGCTCGCTCTTGGGCGTCGTCGGATCATTGAAACACGCCCGCACCAACTCCAGATCAATCGGCTTCTTCTCAACGTTCGCAAACACCTGGAGTTTGACGATCGCGCCCTCAAGCTCGCGAATGTTCGTGTCCATCCGGCCCGCGATATCGCACGCGACATCGTCCGGCAGGTGGATCCCCCGGATACGCGACTTGTTCTTCAGAATCTCCACGCGCGTCTCGTAGCACGGCGCGGTCAACTCCGCGACCAAGCCCCACTTGAATCGCGACACCAGGCGATCCTCAAGGTCCGGGATATCTTCCGGCGCCGCGTCGCTGCTGAGCACCAGTTGCTTGTGGCTCTGGTACAGGCTGTTGAACGTGTGGAAGAACTCTTCCTGCGAGCGATCGCGCTTGGCCAGGAAGTGAATGTCGTCAACGACCAGCACGTCCACGTGCCGAAACTTGTGGCGGAAGCGATTCATCGCGCCCGCCGCGACCGCGTCCATGAACTGCGTGATGAAGCCCTCGCAGCTTGTGTAATAGATCACTGCATCCGGCTTCGCGGCCCGGATCGTCAGGCAGATCGCTTGCAGAAGATGGGTCTTGCCGAGGCCCACATCGCCGTGGACGAAGTACGGGTTGTACGCGCGGCCCGGGTTCGCCGCGACCGCCAAAGCCGCGGCGTGTGCCAAGCGATTGCTCGGCCCAACGATGAAGTTGTCAAAGCCGTAGTCGGGGTTCAGCACCAGCCCGTCGTCATACAAATGTTCGGTGGAGATCTCGACGCGCCCGATCCCCGAACCGGGAACCGGCAATACCTCGCCGCCGGGGCGAGAAGCGAAGGCCGGCGGATCGATCGATGAATCGCCGGGGTCCGCGGCGGCGCGAGCTTCCCCGTTCAGGGATGCTGTCGCATCCGGCGGGAGCTTCGTTGGCTCGGCGGTGGCGATCGCCGGCGCCGCGCTGGTCGAAACGATGATCTGGGCGACCGGCGTCGGAACCTCGGGCGCGCTACTCCGCACCGCGCTGATCGTCCCCGTCTCCGCGGCGTACTCGTCATCGGGGCCAATAAACCGCACCGCGATCAAACGCCCGCTGGCCACCTGAGCGCAATCGTTGAACGGCCCAAGGCACGACCGCTGCAAGTAGTCACGATGCACATTGCTGTGAGCGCGAAGATACAGCACGCCGCCGGTGATCCCCAGCGGCTCGATCTCCTCAAACCACTGACGGCAGATCGTCGGCTGCGTCTGGCGCATGTGCGCAAGCAACTGCCGCCAGACGTGCTCGTCGGGGTCGACTCTCACAGGCTTTGGCGGCGCAATCGCCCGACCGGCGCGTGTGCTCGGAGCATTCAAAGGAGAGTCCTCCTCGACGAAGAAAGGGTACCAAGACTGCACCGGCAACGGGCCCGGCGTTGAACTTCGACGGTAGTTGTTCCGCGTCATCGTGTCAATCAAAAACAGGCATTCACACACAGAACACCCGCGTTCGAGAGCACTTGACAACGGCGCGATTCTCGCGCACCAGCGCGAGATCGTCGGCATCGTGTGTCCGCGGGCGCACCATACCACCCGTTGCGTTCGGGGTATAGTCCGCCCGTTCGTCCGTCCCGCGCTCGCGTGCTTTTCGACGAGATTCATCCGATTGCGCGCGGCTTCGCTTGACTTTCCGGAGGATCACGCGTGCGCGTGCTGCTGGCAACCATCGGCTCTGCCGGAGATGTTCACCCCTACATCGCCATCGGCACCGAGCTGCGCCGTCGCGGCCACGAAGTGCTGCTGCTGACGAACCCATACTTCGAATCCCGCGTGCTCGGCGCGGGTCTGGCGTTCGGCGCACTGGGCACGCGTGAGGAGTATCTTCAGGCGGTGGCGGATCCGCGCCTCGTCTCGCCCCGCGTCAGCGGACGTTTCGTGATCAACGAGCTGGTCCTGAACCGTGCGCACGAGCACTCGGTCGTGACGCGTCGAGCGATCCGTGAGTTTCGCCCGGATGCCGCGCTGCGCCACATCATCAGCTTCGGCCCGGCGTGGGCGCTGCAACGCGAGAGCATTCCCACGGCCTGCGCCTCGCTCACGCCATTGTTCTGGTTTTCACGCGATGACCCTGGCGCATTCGGCCGCTTCAACCCGCAGACGCGCCTCGGCTGGCTCTGGCGCGCGATCCTGCCCATCGCCAAGCAATACGCCCGCTTCGTCTTTGACTCACGCGTCAACCAGCTCCGCGTCCAGTGCGGCCTGAAGGCGCGCCGTAACGCGTTCGTCAGCGATCTGCTCGGCGACGGCGTTCGCCTCGGGCTCTGGTCGCCAACGTTCCGTGGGATCACGCCCGGCGACCCCGCGGAGACAACCATCTGCGGCTTCTGCATCCACGACGCGCACCCCGAGCACACGCAAGAAGAAGACGCGCTCGAAGCCTTCCTCGCGCAGGGCGACGCCCCGCTGGTCTTCACACTCGGCTCCAGCGTCGTTCACCACGCCGGCGATTTCTACAGCCGCGCCCGCGCCGCCGCCGCGGCACTCCGCCGTCGTGCCGTCCTGCTCGTCGGCTCCGCCGACGTCAAGAAACTCGAAAGCCACGCGCCATCGGATCGCGTGCACGTCGCCACCTACGCGAGATACGCCACGCTCTTCCCACGCGCCTGCGCCATCATCCACCACGGCGGCGTCGGCACCACCGCCCAAGCGCTCCTCGCCGGCACGCCGCAGCTCATCCTCCCGCACGTCAACGACGAGTTCGACAACGCCCTGCGAGCCAAACGCCTCGGCACCACGCTGCTCGCCACGCCCGGCGCGAGCGTCCGCACACTGACAACCAAGCTCTCGCAACTGCTCCAGCCCGCGCCGCTCGCCGCCGCTCGCGCCGTGGCACAGTCCATGGCCGCGGACAATGGTCCGGCGCAAGCGGCCGATGCGCTCGAGCGGCTCGCGCAAGACGAACGCGCCGAATCAACGCCCGCACCCGACGCGGCTGCTGAATGAAGAAGGCATCAAGGCAGATGGCATCGAGGCAGAAGGCGTCGAGGCACGAGGAAGATGGGATCGAGGGATCACGGGATCGACTCTGCCTCGATCCCTTGATCCCTTGATCCCTTGGTCCCTCGATCTCTCGATCCCTCGATCCCTTCACCCGCTCAGCACCGCCCACAAATCCCGCACCACCCACGACATGTTCTTCTGCGCAAGGTCCGTAGCGCTGGCGATGTGCGGGCTGAGGTGCACGTTGGCGATCTCCAGCAGCGGGTGCGTCGCGTCAAAGGGCTCGGGCTCGTGAACATCCAGCAGCGCAACCGCCGCGGGATGGGCGATCATGAAATCCGCCAGCGCGATGTCATTCATCACGAAGCCGCGGCTCGTATTGATCAGAATCACATCCGACTTCAGCCGCCCGATGATGTCCGCGTTCACAAACCCGCGGTTCTCCGGCCGACCGTCGATATGAATCGTGAACGCATCGGCCCGGGCGCACAAATCCTCAAGCGAGACCGACTCGGCACCGTGCCGATCGCTCAGCGGGATCTGGCGCACGTCGTGAAAGATCACGGTCATGCCCAGCTCGCGCGCCACACGCGCCACCGACGTACCGATCCGGCCAAAGCCAAGGATCCCCAGCGTGAGCTCGCGGAGCTGCCGGCGCGCCCGCAACTCCTGGCGCACTTCCTTCCATCGCGGCCCATCAATCGCCTCGCCCAAGAACAGCCGCGGGCGAGTCGCGTCCAGCAGAAGGGCGAAGACATACTCGACCACTGCGGATGTGTTGGCATCAGGCGTTGAAAGCACGCGCACGCCGCGCGCCTTGCACGCCGGAAGATCGACGTTATCAAGCCCGACGCCCGCGCGCGCGACGACCTTGAGCCGCGGCGCCATATCCAGCAGCGCCGGCGTCACACGCGTGTACGTGCGGATCAGCAGACCGTCGGCCTGCGCCAGCAATGCCGGGAAGGCCGCATCGGACGGATCGCAAACTTCAAGCCGGCATCGCTCGCGAAGCCACGCCGCGGGTTCTTCGTCCAGGTGCTCAGTCTGAATGACCAGCAGTGTGCTCACGCCCGGAGTGTATCGAAAGTGCTCGCCGACGTG
>JAIEQQ010000709.1 GCA_019747615.1 Phycisphaerales bacterium | reverse complement strand
AACGGTGATCGACAGGGGTTCGCCCTTGCGCTTGGTGGATGTGGTTGTCGACTTCACGCTGGCTCCGTCCGCGGCGGTCACTGAGAGGGGTGGGTCGCCATGTTAGGACTTCAGACGGGCCGAAGCTCAAGCATCCCCGACACCCATCCGGCGAAGAACGTGTTATCCACGAACGCCGGCAGCGTTTCGCTCCCCGGGCCCATCGCGTACAGATCCGTGTGATCCGCGTTGTGCCCGTTCGTGCTGAACGCCACGCCGAGCTGCGACGTCAGCAAGCTCCCCAGCACGCATGTCAGCGATCGCTGCATCGGGTTGATCACGGCGTACTCGTTGGCCATGAACTTGCGGATGATCTCCTCCGCGTCGCTGGCCATCGAGAAACCAACCGCCTCCTGCGTGATCTTCACGAGTCGCGCCGCGTCGGCCTTCGGGTCGCTCAGCGCGCCAAGCTCTCGGAAGATCCATTCGAAGGAGTGCTTTGCACCCGACAGCCGCTTGAGGCACTCGATGCCGTGTCGCCCGTAGAAGATCGGCGAGCAGCCGCCGGTGCCGTGGTCGGTTGTCACCACCACGAGCGTGTCGCCGCGGTCCATCGCCCACTGGCAGACGTAGTCCACCACGCGATCAAACTCGTACAGATCCGCCAGCAACCCCGCGGCGTCGTTGGCGTGCCCGGCGTGATCAACACGCCCGCCCTCGATCTGCAAGCAGAAGCCCGACGAGTTCACCGCCGGCGACGTGAGGCGATTGAGCGCCACGCGTGCCATCTCCATCAGCGCCGGCTCGTTCGGCCCGCGATCCAGCGCCATCGACATGTGCCCTGTGTTGAACGTGCCGATGAGCCGAACGCTCGCCGACGCCGCGGCCCCGGTGGAGCTGATCGCCTCGGCCAGTTCCTGGCGAGTTCGCACAAGAGCGGTGTTCCCCGCGGCCTTGGCGTCGCTCTCAGCGACAAACGGCGTCCCGCCGCCCATCGCCACATGGACCGGGCGCTGGCAGAGTTGCTCGCCGATCTGGTCCTCGCTGCCGCGCTTGGTCACGTTGCAGTAGAAGCCCGCCGGCGTGGCGTGGGTGATCGTCGTGGTCGTCACGCAGCCGGTCAGCTTGCCGGCGCGCTGGGCCTTGATCCACAGCGGGTCCAGCGCCTTGCCGTCGGGCGTCATGCACAGCGAACCGTTCTCGTGCTTGATCCCGGTGCTCCAGGCGCTGCTGGCCGCGGCGGAGTCGGTCACGATCGAGTTGGCCGAATGCGTCGACTGCAACGCGCGGCGAGCAAACCTCGACTGCGACCAGCGTGTCCACGCCGAGGTCTCGCCATTGGTCCAGATGGTGCTCGCGTCAAGCATCGCAAGCGCCCCGGTGGTCATGCCGTCGGCCACCAGCAGGATCACGTTCGTCGGACGCTTGCCGCCGCCGCTCTTGGTAATCGCTAGCGGCGCCGCCGGCGCTTGCACGCCCTGTGCCCGCGTTGCGCGAGGCAGCAGCGCCGCCGTCGTCGCCAGCGCCCCCGCCGTCAGCATCGCGCGGCGTGACAAGAACCGCCCGCCATCACCGGCACGACCGGCGCTGCCACCCGCCCCGCCGGCTCCAGCGCCGCCACCCACCCCCGCGCCCGCGTCAACCCCAGCGCCGGGCGCACCGGAGTACCCGTGATGCTCCAGATCGACCGACATCACCGGGTTGTTTGCTGGCGTGGTGCTCATGAAGTGACTCGTGCGTGCGTGCGTGCGTCGGTTGATGATCGGACGGTTGGCGACTTGTGCGGTCTTCTGGTGATGAGCTGACGTTGCTCAGAACTTGAACTCACCCTTGATGCCAACGAAGCCGGTGGGGTCGGAGCGGAAGCGATTCTGCCGGTTGCCGTCCTGATTCAGAATGTCAAACTGCTGATAGGCCACGACGCCGCCTCGGAGCGTGAGCGTGAATCCCTCGCAGGCCTTCCAGACGACGCCGAGGGCGACCGGGAGCTGGCGATCACGGACGACGCCCTTTCGGAGGAAGCTCTCATCAGACAGTCGGAACTCGCGTGATTCATAGAAGGCTTCGAGGAACACGGTGAACGAGTCGGAGACTTTGAGCGAGAGCGTGGCGCCCAGGCCGCGCGTATCGAGGCGGAGGTTGTCGGTGATCTTCCAGTTGACGCCGATGATCGGGAACGCCGAGACATCGTCTTCCAGAGAAGTCTTCGCGAGCATGCCGGCCGACAACGTCAAGTTTTCGTCAACTCTGTACCCCGCGCCGATGAACCCGCCGGCGGTGAAGGTGTCACCGATGTCGGCCTCGCGCTCGCCGGCGAACTGAAAGATGCCACCGGCGAAGACGAACCAGTACTTGTCGATCGAGTACCGCACGCCGGGGTTGATCGACGTGTCGTACATCACGTGGAAGGGCTTAGCGCTCACGCCCGCCGGCGGCGGCAGCACCGTGGTCGCGTTGTCAAAGTCGTACCACGAGATCTCCGAGCCCAGGTCCAGCGAGAGCCGCACGTCGGCGTTCAGCCGGTAGCCCACGCCGACGCCGTTCGTAAAACGCGAGACCTGGTACGAGCCAGGGTTCCCGCGCAGATCGGTGGAGAACTGGTGCGTTCCGGCGGTGGTCAGCGAGATGAGCCACGGGTTCTCCGTCTCGATGCGTTTGCCCAGCGAGTCCGGCGTCGTGGGCGCGATGCCCGGGCCCGGGTCTTGCGCGACCGCGTGCGAGCCGAGGGTGAGCGACGCGACGACGGCAACCAGAAGCGGACGCAACATCAGGAGAGCTCCAACAAAGAACGGTGTGAGGTTTGTGGGCCAGTGGGCGCGTGGGCGCAGTTGCGGATGGGGGGTGGGGCGGACGGGCAGAGCGTAGCGGGCGTCGCGCGACAGAGAGAATTGGCGCGGCGGACCGACGCCTGCGTTGTTCGTGCGGAGCTGAGAATTGGATTGCCCCCTCACCTCACCGATGCATGAGCCACGCGTACAGCAGCCACTCGATCAGCAGCAGCACCATCGCGCCCGCGATGAACCAGTGCCAGATCTCCCGCCCCGCCGGCGGCGCGTCAATCCGTGCCTGACCGGTGATCGGCGCATCGATCGACAGCCGCACCTCGTCAAACGTCCGCGCCATCGACTCCTGCACGTTCGCCAGGTTCACCGCCACCACCTCCTGCCCGCCGGACTCGGATTTCTCGGCGCCGCTCACGCGATAGATCCCCACGCGATCGATCACACCCAGCGACCGAGCCGCGTTATCACCCCCCGCCCCCCCCGCCCCCCCGGCGCCCCCCGGCCCGATCGCGATCGGCGCCCGAGCGACGACGCCCTTGTCCGACGAGAGCGAGATCTCCGGCGCGCCCAGCGCGGGCGTGAACGTCAGCACCTGGCTCGTGCCGTACCACCGCCCGACGCGAGCCTCGGCCCGGCGCGCGAACAGATCGATCGCGTTTGACAGAAAAATCGGAAACGAGAAATGCGGCCCCCAGTTCGATCGCGCCAGCGGAAACGCGATCGCGATCCGATCCACCGGGCGTGCCATTCCGGGTGAAGAGTCCCGCACGAGCGCCACCAGCGGCCCCTTCGCGCTGGTCGCCAGCTCCGTCACCGCCAGATTCCCGCGCGCCAGCTCCTGCTCCGACGGCACCGTCAACCGCCAAGGCGGCGACACGAAAATCGTCTCCAGACTCGCGTACCGCATCATCGGATGATCACGATCCCACGACAGCACGCGCTGCAACTCCGGCTCCGCATCCGGTGACGTCGGAACCATCGCAATCGCCTCCGCCACGATCCGCACAGGCGCCTCATCACCCCGCCGCGGCGGCGTGCGCGACACCACCGCCGACGCAAAGTGAATCGAAGCCACCGGCGGCGCCGGCTCCGACGAAACGCGATCCAAGATCACCGCATCGATGCCATCAAACGCGCCAGCGATTCCACTAATCGTGCCGCTCCCGCCCCCCGCATTCGCGCCGCCCGCCACACCCCCCCGAGCCCCCGCGCTCGCCGACGCAAGCCGAGCGCGATACGCCGCCTCGTCGATCACTTCCAGCGACGCCGGGCGCGAGACATCGATCGCCGACAGGATCGCGCCGTCCGCGTCCGCGCTGCCCTTTGGCGAGACCATCAGCACCCTGGGCGACGCCAGCGGCGCCACGACCACACCCGCAACATCGTCCGCCGCGAGGATGTCCG
>JAIEQQ010000191.1 GCA_019747615.1 Phycisphaerales bacterium | reverse complement strand
CGCACCAACGCGGTGCGCGTGCATCGCCCCGGGTGATGGCGGCGCCAGCGTGATCACCGGAACGCCCATGTACATCGCCTCGCACGTCGTCGTCGTGCCCGCATACGGGAACGTGTCCAGCGCGATGTGCATCCGGTCGTACTGCGTCAGATGCTCATTCGGCGTCTTGGTCGTGCCCTGCAGCTCGACCCGCGCCGGATCCAGCCCCACCTTCTCGAACCGCGCCAGCGTTGCGCGCCGCACAACTTCATCCTTCAGCGATGCCGCCTTCATCAGCAGCTTCGAGCGCGGCACCGCGTTCAGCAGCTTCGCCCATACCGCCGCCAGCTCGTCGTTGAACTTCATGAAGTTGTTGAACGAGCCGAACACCACGCCATTGTCCAGCGACGGCATCCGCGTCGGGTCCGTCTCCGCCGCCCACTTCGGCGGCTGATAGCACAAGAAGCACGGGTCCATCCGCAGCAGCGTCTCGGTCGCGGCGTCCTCGCACCCCGGCGGGTCGGTGATCGAATCCACCACGCGATAGTTCACCGCCGGCATGCCCGTCGTCGCCACATATCCAAGGTAGTTCACCATCACCGGCGCGGGCTTCATCTTCAGCGTGTCGGGCCGGCAGCCCAGCGTGAGCCCGTTGAGATCAAACAAGATATCGACCCGATCGTCAACGATCTGACGCGCGAAGCCGACGCCGTCGGGCGTTGTCACCTTCCGCCAGTTGCGCGTCGGGCCCGTGTCGTTCAGTGCTGGCGGGTTGTCGGGGTCCGGCAGTCGCTCCGCCGCGACCAGCGCCTGAAGCCTGCGCGTCGTGTCGTCGGTCTTCAGCAGCGTCTGATACGCCACGATCTCGTAGCGAGAGCGATTCAGGTGCCGGAAGATCGGCTCCAGGAAATACGTCACCGAGTGCGAGCGCAGATCGCTGGAGATGAACCCGACGCGCAGCCGCCCGTCCTTGCCGTGCCCGGGCGCGGGCTTCCCGGGTTTGAGTGACTGCGGCGGGGTGTGCGTGAACTTCTGAAATCGCTCAGAAACCTCCAGCAGTCTGCCAAAGTTCTTGTGGAGCGAGAGCAGCTTGTCGCGATCCGTCGGCGAGCGATAGTTCGACACCGAGCACAAGAACGTTGCGACCAGAATGTTCGAGCGATCGTTGAAAAGCACCGGCCCCAGCACGTCCTCGGCGTCCTTGGCGCGCCCCTGCTCCAGCAGCGTCGCTGCGAGCATCTGGGCCAGTTGCCACTCGTTCGGCAGGATCGCCAGCCCGCGACGGCAGTAGTCCTCAGCCTCTGCCAGCCTGTTCAGCCGCAAGAGCACGCTGACCACGGCGCCCCAGAACTTGCCCGTCTGCGGGTCCAGCTCGACTGATCGCTTGGCGTACGGCAAAGACTCCTCGTCCTCGCCCATGTGATTCAGCACGCACGCGACGCTTTCCTGACAGCCCGCGTGATCCGGCCACAGCTCCGCGGCACGCTTGGCCGGTACCAGCGCCAATCGAGCCTGGCCCATCGACATCAGTGTGGCGCGCAGCAGATCGTGCGGGATCGGGTCGTTCGGAAACTGCGTCGTCAGACGCTCGGCCGCGGCGCGTGCCTGCGCCAGCTTCCCGGCGCTCATGAGTTGCTCGACTTGGGCGAGGGCCGCTGACGGTGCTTGCACGCCGACCTCCGTGTTCTTTCGTTGCCTCAATCGATGCTCATGCCCCGGCGGGAGCCGGCACATTCTCGACACCCGCGTTCCGTCGCGTCACGTCACGCGCCGCCCGATCCGCGCTCATCACATCGGCCAAATCGCGGATCGGCGACACACCGAGGGCGTCCATCGCCAGCGCCGCGAGCTCGGGCATCCGCCCAAACGGGATCTTCCCATCCAAAAACGCACCGACCGCCACCTCGCTCGCGGCGTTCAAAATCGCCCCGCTCGTGCCGCCCTCGCGAATCACCCGGTACGCCAATCCCAGCGCCGGGAACCGCTCAACCGACGCCGGCTGGAACTCCAGCGTCCCCAGCGCCAGCAAGTCCAGCTTCTTGGAAACTCCTGCCGGTCGCTCCGGATAGCACAGCGCCAGTTGAATCGGAGTCTTCATGTCCGGCGCGCCAAGCTGCGCAATCACACTCGCGTCGGCGTACTCGACGAACGAGTGGATGATCGACTGCGGGTGAATGACGACGCCGATCTTCTCCGCCGGCAGCGAAAAGAGCCAGTGCGCCTCGACCACCTCAAACGCCTTGTTCGTCAGGCTCGCCGAGTCGATCGTGACCTTCGCGCCCATCGTCCATGTCGGGTGCTTCAGCGCCTGCGCCGGCGTCGCGTGATAGCATGCCTCGCGCGACAGCGACCGAAACGGCCCGCCGCTGGCGGTGAGCACAATCCGCTCGACCGCGCGCGTGCAAGTCATCGGCGGACACACGCGCTCAAGCGCCGACCGGGCGAGCCGTGAACTTCCTCCCGCTCTTTCCTTTTCATGTTCACGTTTGCCGCCGCCCCCGCGCAGGCTCTCTTCAAGCAAACACTGCCAGATCGCCGAGTGCTCGCTATCCACCGGCAACAGGCGAGCGCCGCTGGCGATCGCGCGTGGGATGACCAGCTCACCGGCGGCGACCAACGTCT
The DNA here is from genome assembly GCA_019747615.1 of Phycisphaerales bacterium. The sequence continues at coordinate 1,557 of JAIEQQ010000191.1, read as the reverse complement.
CCTTGTTCGCCAGCGCCACGTCGCGACCGAGATCGACCGCCGCGAGCGTCGCGGGCAATCCGGCGCTGCCAACCATTGACGCCAGCACGACATCGCACTCAACGCTGCGAACAAGCTGCTCCGCCGCGTCCGGCCCGCGAAGCACCCGCGCGCCACTCAGCGCACCAAGCTCCGCGGCGTCGGTGCTGCTGCACGCCATGGCGACTTCGTGCACGCCAAACGCCCGCGCCTGCTCGCCCAACAGCTTCGCGTTGCGATGGGCCGCGAGGCCGACGACCTGAAACCTCACGCCGCCCGCCCCCCCCGCCCCCCCCTCGCCACGATCGCAGAGCGCGTTGAGGTGTGCGATCACCTCTAGCGTCTGCGTGCCGATCGAGCCGGTGGAACCCAAAATGATGATGCGACGTGTGGTGGTCATGGCGCGTTCAAACAGTAACTCGCCCGGTGCGCAGCCGCCGGTCTCTCGATCAGTCTCGACCTCAAGCACCCGGCGTCATCGCCCCGAGGCGTGCTCACTCCTCCCGACCGCCCCGCGGAAGCTGTCCCGGCTTCAATCGCTTGAACGCCGCGTACAACGTTCGCTTTGGCGGCACCGCCGGTGCTCCCGGTGTCGGCACGCCCGCAGGCTTCGCGCCCGCATTCGGCGCACCGCCGCCAGATCCACCGCCGGACGACGGCCCACCAGCACGCTCCGGCCCCGACGGCGGACGCCCGCCACCGCCACCGCCGCGGCTCTGGTCGCGATCACTGGGACGTTGACCCCCGCGATCACCGCCGCCACGTTGGCCCTGGCCCTGCGGAGCCCCTTGGCCTTGCGGAGCGCTTTGGGCGCCCTGATTCTGCCCTTGATCGCCCTGGCCGCCTTCACCGCCGCCGCCCTGGCCATCGCCACGGTTGCGGCCGCGCCCGCCGCGACGGCGCCGGCGTTTGCGACGACCGCCGCCATCACCGCCATCGGCGCCGGCGTTCTCGCCTTGGCCCGCGGGTGATCCGTCGCCGGAGGGCTCGCGATCATCATCCGGGCCGTCATCGTCGAAGTCGCCTGAGCGTTCCGGCCCGTTGGCCGCGCCGCGTTGTCCGTCGTTGCCGGGCTCGCTCCGCGCCGGGTTCGTCACCGGCGCCGGCTTCGTGCCCCACGACGCGTTCACGGCGCGGTCATCGATATCGTCATCCAAGAAGTCTGCCGGTGGCGGAACATCTTCCATGCCCGGTGCCGGCGGCCAGCCCATCGGTCCGGTTGATCGCGCGGGTCTGTTGCCGCCGCCAGCATCTTCGCCGCCCTGACCACTCGGCGTCCCAGGCTCGCGATTCATGCCATCGCCATCTGGCCCACCGCCGCCGCCACCCTGGCCATCGCCACGGTTGCGCCCGCGTCCGCCACGACGACGACGCCGCTTGCGGCGCCCGCCGCCGGGCAGTGGCTGTCCATCGGGCCCAAGCTCCGGCCCGTTGTCAAAGCCGGCGTTGCCGCCGCCTTGGCCGTCGGCGCCGCTGATGTCGAAGTCTTGATCGCCGCCATCGCCGGTCATCTGGCCACCGGCCGTGGGTGCGCCAGCG
>JAIEQQ010000165.1 GCA_019747615.1 Phycisphaerales bacterium | reverse complement strand
CGGCGGCCAGGACCGCGCCGGTCACGAACGTGAACGACATCACGCGATCCACCGGCACGCCCATCAGCGACGCGGTCTCGGTGTTGAACGAGACCGCCCGCATCGCCGCCCCGAGCTTCGTGCGATAGACCAAGTGCTGCAGGCCGAACATCAGCACCATCGCGCTGACAAAGATGAACACGTCTACGAGGTTCACCTGCACGCTCGCATCGGCGATGCTCGGATCGCCCGACGGGAACGGCACGGTGATCAGCGATGTGTCCGGCAGCAGGCTGGGCATCCGGCTTGGTGAGGGGCCGAACGGCACCGTCGCCAGCGTGCGCCCGTCTTTCTCAGCGACGGTGAAGCCCGGGAGTTGCCCGACGTTTTGCAGCAGCAGCGAGACGCCGATCGCGGTGATGAGCACGTTCAAACGCGCCGACTTTCGCAGCGGCTTGTAGGCCAATCGCTCAACGAGGAACGCGACGCCCCCGCACACCACCATCGCGCAGATCAGCACCAGCGGAGCCAGCCACAAAGGCGGCTGCTGCGCATCGAGCTTCAGCCAGGTGATCACGCACACGCTGGCGGTCAGGCTCGTCCACGCGCCCAGCACGAAGATGTCGCTGTGGGCGAAGTTGATGAACTTCAGGATGCCGTAGACCATCGTGTAGCCCAGCGCGATCAGCGCGTACAGGCTCCCGACAGCGATCGCGGTGATCAGGATTTGAAGAAAGTCGGCCACTGGGTGTCTGACGAATCGTCGCGCTATCGCCCCGGCTCTTCGGGGGACGCCCAGTGTAGCAAAACACCCCGCGAGCGTCGGGCCCGCTGGGTGCAAATGGAATCACTGATCGTGCGTGAGGCTCGGACGCGCCGGGCACGCGCTGGAGGGAAGTCGATCAAGGTGTCACGGTCGCGCGATACTTCGGCCCCAGGGGCGAGCCCTTCATCTCGACGATCACGGCGCTCTTGACCGCGTCGCGGTTGGCGTCGATGGTGATGACGCCGGTCACACCCTTGTAGTCTTTGGTCGCAGCGATGGCGTCGCGGAGTTTCTTGCCGTCAAGGCTGCCGGCGCGCTTCATCGAGTCGGCGAGGATCATCGCGGCGTCGTAGCCAAGAGCGGCGAGGCCGTCGGGCGTCTTGCCCTTGTAGTCGGCCTTGTACTTGGCGATGAACGCCTGCACCTGCTCATCGGGCTGATCGGGCGCGTAGTGGTTGGAGTAGAACGAGCCCTCGATCGTCTTGCCGGCGACCTCCGCGAGCTTCTCGCTGTCCCAGCCGTCGCCGCCGAGCATCGGGCAGGTGATGCCGAGCTTGCGGGCCTGCAGAGCGATGTTGCCGACATCGGTGTAATAGCCGGGGACGAAGAGGACGTCGGGCTTGCGGGCGCGGATGGAGGTGAGCTGCGTGGTGAAGTCGCCGTCGCCGCCGGTGTAGGTCTGCTCGGCGATGACCTCGCCGCCCATCTTCTTGAACGCCCGCTTGAACTCCTTGGCCAGATCAACAGAATACGGGGCCTTCTGGTCGTAGAGCATCGCGGCGGTCTTGGCCTTCAGCTCGCCGGTGGCGAACTTGGCGCACGCGCTGCCCTGAAACGGATCGATGAAGCACACACGAAAGATCATGTCGCCGACTTTCGTGACGCGCACGTTGGTTGACGACGGTGAGATCATCGGCACGCCAGCCTCTTGGCACACCGGCGCGCCGGCGAGCGAGAGCCCGCTGGCCACCTCGCCGAGCACTGCGACAACCTTGTCGCTCTTGATCAACCGCGTCACTGCGAGCGTCGCCTCTTTGGGCTCGCCCTTGGTGTCATACTCGCGAATCTCGATCGGCCGACCGTCGATGCCACCGGCCGCGTTGATCTCTTTGAGCGCCAGGCGGATGCCCTCGCTGGTGCTCTGGCCGAAGGTCGCTTCCGGCCCGGTGAGCGAGCCATAGTGCCCGACGAGGATCGGCGCGCCCGTGGCCGGCTTGGGTGCCATCGAGTCGCCGGTGCCCGCGGGCATGATGGACTTGGGAGCCATGCCCAGGGCCAGGGCGCAGGCGCCCAGGGCCGTGATCGCGGCGAGGATGCTTCGTGTGCCGCGTGCGGCAAGTGAACGCTCCGAGCGTGGGCCGGAGAGTGAGCGGGAGAACCATGTCATGCGTGTGCTCCGTGAAATCGAGAGAGGAACGGCCATTGGCGACGCGATGCGAGCGGCCCGAAGACGCCGGGCCCACCGCCGCCCACCCCCCACCCGAACCGCGATGATACCACAAGGCACGGTGGTGCACGTGCATTCGCCCGACCCAGCGATGCCGATTCACAGGTACCTGAGGCGAACCGCCGCGTCGGGCCAGCGACGGCCCGGATCGACCGCAGGGCCCTTCGTGGATTCTCACGCCGGGCTAGCGCTTCAGCGTGCCTTCGATCTTGCTCAGCATCTCGGTGGCGCTCTCTCTGGCCATCGCCCGAGACTTCTTGAAGCCCCACCACATCGTCAGCGGCAGGCTCGCGATCGTCAGCGGCAAGTACCAGTACCAGGTGTACGTCCACCACATCGCAGGGAAGATCTGGTCGATCAGCAGTTCTGTCAGCGGCAGCCCGGGCCAGATCGTTACCAGCAAGATGACCAGCCAAACCAGCGGCATGCGAGGCAGCATCCGTTGCTCAAACCGCACCACCGAACCGCCACCTCCTGAACCCTCCGCGCCGCCCGGCCCCACGCCAAAGACGGTGCCGACGAGCGCGTGTTCGAACGGAACGGCGAACGCTTCGACTTCGAACGTCGCTGCGCCCGTGGCTTTGAAGCCCGCGAGCTTGCCGCGGCGGGCCGCCTCGTCGAGCTTGGCGATCACGTCAGGACCGGAGCGATCGGTCCGCAGTTCGCGAAGCGACGCGTCGCGCGCGCCCGCCGCTGGTTGATCGACGCCCTGTTGCACCGTGCCGCCCATGCATCGGACTCCTTGCCGGTCGGGGTACCGAAATCCTGAAACCGTTCGCGGCCGCCCACACTCCAATGTCCGCCGGACCCATCGGCCCTTTGCTGCTCAGCGTACCGGAGATACGGCTCGTGTGCGGGGCGTGTTTGCCTGATCGAGAGGATTGCCCAGAGAACGTCCACGTCCGTTCAAGGTTATCGGCCGTGGCTGAGTCTTTGGCACACCGCTCGCTCGTATGCTCTTGAGCGATCAATGCAACCCGGACCGACCCATTCCGTGCTCAGATTGGTGCGAGACGCCGACAGCGTGTCGCCGGGACGCGACGCGCGCCGTCCCTCCGTCCGGGCCGACGGTGATCGGGTCGGGACGGAGCCTGCCGCCCTGTCGCCGCAGACGCTCCGCCAGCGCTTGTCGTCGGGTCGGGTCCAGCCGGTCTCGACGCAGGCTCAGGCCGAGCGAGCGCAGGTGATGTCGATCGGTCAGGCGATCCGGCGGCACGGCGCGTCTTCGGGAGCGACCCCAGCCGCCGGACCGGCGCAGCTTTCCGGTGCGCGATCGGCGCGGGCGAGCACGCACTCGTCGCTTGTTCTGGATACGGGTGATCTCTCGCCGATGAGCTTCAAGGGCGGGGCGATCGCGGGCGCTGCCAGCCCGTCGGGTCCGCGTGCGGCTCGCCGCGAGGTCGCCCGGGAGAATCTTCTTGCCAGCGCCCTGCCGGCGATGGACGTGCGGTGGATGCTGGCGCTGAAGGTGCAGCACGCGCTGGAGGGCGGGGTCGCGGCGATGCTGCGGCCCGAGGTGCGTCGCCGGCTGATCGACGACGCAGGCTCGATGGGCCTGCGGCCGTTTGATGCCAACCTGATCATCGCAATCGTGCAGGACCGCGCCCGCAGCAGCCTGCCGATCGGCGGACCCGAGACCGACGCGCGCCTCGCCATGGTCGGCGCGCCGGACCCGCAGTCACCCAAATCGCAGAACGCCAGAGCGTTCCACATGCTCCTGCTCGGCGCGTCGCTTGGCCTGCTGGTCGCGGCGTACGTCGTGAACTGGATCCTGACGGCGCAGTGAAGTCGAGTTCGCCTGTCGGGTGGTCCGTTGAAATGCCGCTTCGCCCGATCGCAGGCCTCGGTCTGAAGCTGGCCGCGCTGGCACTACGCTCAGCACGGTGAACACCACGTCGGTCATCGTCGCGATCGCGGTCATCGTTGCCAGCGCCGCAGCGCGGCTGATCTACTACAT
>JAIEQQ010000301.1 GCA_019747615.1 Phycisphaerales bacterium | reverse complement strand
ATCCGTTCTGCTGACCCCTGAAAGCTGAAAGCTGACGGCTGTCAACGCTGGCGTCCCGCCTGCCTCTCGCAGACAATCGGCAGTCGGCAATCGTGGAATACCAAACACAACAAGACCCCGGCGCAGAGGCACCGGGGTTTTTCGTTGCCACCGCGACCATCCACCAAACCGCAGGCTCTCACTTCGCCAGTTTCGCCACGCTGCCACTCTGCCACTCTGCCACTCTGCCACTTCGCCACTTTCTCCCGTTGCTTCCCCAACTCCGAGGTATTCTCTCCGAAGCCACATCCGGAGTTCTCCTCATGCTCACCCGCATCCGCCCGCCCGCGCTCGCCGCCTTGTTCGCCCTTGCCTGCTCCGCAGCCGTCGCGCTCGCTCAGCCCTGCACCATCGCCTGGTCCATTCCTGCGGATCGTCCCACCGGCACCATCAACGATCTGCTCATCCACGAGAACACCCTCATTGCCCGCGGCGGCGGCATCGCGATCAACGGTGTCCCCGTCCGCGGCCTTGCGCAATGGAACGGCACCACCTGGACGGATCTGAACGCCGGGCTCACAACCCCCTTCGTCGCCGGCCAGATCGCCTCCTTCGGCGGGCGCATCTACGCCTCCGGTGCTTCGTCAACCCCGTTCACCAATAACGGCCGCATATGGACCGGCTCCACCTGGATCGACTGGCCCGGCACACCTTCTCCCAATGGCCTGCAGTTCCCCGGCGCCCTGTACAGCCTTCCCAACGGCAAGCTCCTCGTCGGCGGCAACTTGCGATTCCCCGACACCCCCACCGGCGACATCGTGGACCGGCGCATCGCGTACTGGAACGGCTCGAGCTACGAGATGCTGAGTTCCACTGTGTATGGCCCGACGACGCCGATCAATGGCCCCTCTGGCAACATCGTTTTCCACGCCGTCATCTTCCAAGGCAAACTGCTGCTCTTCGGCCCGGGCCGCATCGCCAGGGGACCTCGATTCAACTCCGACGTCATCATCTGCCCCACCGGCATCGTCTCGTTTGATGGCAGCACCTTCGAGTGCTTCACGGCGCCCCCGCTCAACGGCGGCATCCAAGCCGTCGCCGTGTTCAACGGCGAGCTCTACGTCAGCGGCACCTTCACCGCCACCGCCGACGGCACCGTCCAACTCAACCAGATCGCCCGTTACTCCGGCGGCCAATGGCAAAAGGTCGGCAACGGCATCACCCGCCCCGCCGAGTTCATGCGCGTCCTGAACGACGGCAGCGGCGACAAGCTCCACATCTTCGTCACCGGCTTCGGCACCACCGTCGCTTACAACAACCCAAACTCCACCACCCTCGACACGATCACTTTCGCCGGCGTTATCCGCTTCGATGGCGATCGCTACACGTCCTATGGCGCCACCGCCGCCAGCGGCTTCTTCGGCGGCTCGGTCTACGACGCCGTCAACTTTGACCCCGGCACTGGCAACGCCATCTTCGTCGGCGGCGGCAACACGTCCTTTTCACCGGGCGGCCTCCCCAACACCACCTTCGCCCGTCGCGGGCCCACGCCATCGCCCGATACCGACGGCGACGGGCTCCTGGACATCTGGGAACAGAACGGCCTGGACATCAACTGCGACGGCGTCATCGACCTCAACCTCCCCGCGCTCGGCGCTAACTGGCAACGCAAAGACCTCTTCGTCGAGGTGGACTCCATGGTCGGTCGCACGCCCTCGCAAGCGACGCTCAACCGCGTCGTCGCGGCGTTCGGCAACGCGCCCAACGCCCTGATCAACAACCCCAGCGGGATCGACGGCATCAGACTGAATCTCATCGTCGATCCCGCCGATCAGTCGATCCCGCTCCAGAACTTCCCCAACGATTTCGTCGAGTTCCACGCGCTCAAGGCCACCCGCTTCGGAAACGCCGCCGACCGCGCCAGCCCCAACGCCGCGAACATCCTCGAGGCCAAGCGCCAGGTCTTCCGCTACTGCATCTTCGCCAACACCTACGGCACAACCACCTCCTCCGGTCTCGCCGAGCTCCCCGGCAACGACTTCATGGTCACACTCGGCGGCTGGCGAACCCCCGGCGGCACCCCCGATCAACAAGCCTCGACCTTCATGCACGAACTCGGCCACACGCTCGGCCTGTTCCACGGCGGCCACCAGGGCGACGAAGACAAACACAACTTCAAGCCCAACTACCGCAGCATCATGAACTACTCCTGGCAGACCGCCAGTGATCGCCCCGGCTGGACACTCGACTACTCACGCCAGGCGCTGCCCAATCTCAACGAGAACGCGCTGGACGAGCTCAACGGCATCGGCGGCTCCCTCTCGGTCATCACCGTCGCCGGCCCACTCCCGCCGGTCGAAGTCCTCGAATCCGGCCCCATCGATTGGGACCGCGACGGCGACTTCGAGCCCCTCACGCTGGTCACGGCCGACATCAACCGCGTGGACCCGGAGTACCCCGCGACGAAGGACATCCTCGAAGGCTCCGAAGACTGGTCTCGCCTGGTCTACGACTTCCGCGACAGCCCGAACTTCGCCGCGGGCGTAAGCCCCGTCACAACGATCAATGTCGAGCGCCTCACGCAGGAGCTCGCCGATCGCATCAACGCCATCGGCGCCGCCGCGATCACGCGCGTCTGCGCCGCCGACATCGCATACGACACCGGCGACCCGCTCCCACCCTTCGGCCCCACCGGCCCCGCCTACGTGAACAACGGCGTCACCGAAGCCGACTACAACCTCTTCTTCGCCAACATCTTCGACGCCAGCCCCATCTGCGATATCGCCGACGACACCGGCCAAGCCCTCCCACCCTTCGGCAACGGCGGCAACCCACCGTTCGTCAACAACGGCACCACCGAAGGCGATTACAACCTGTTCTTTGCGATCTACTTAAACGGGTGCGCACTCTGAGCCAGAGTGCTGAGTGGTCAGAGGGAAGGCACTGGGCGCTGGGCACTGGGCGCTGGGCATCAGTCGATCTGCTGGATGCTGAAGGCTGACCGCTCCTGTTCTATTTGCTGCTTTGAGCTTTGCTGCTTTGCTGCTTTGCTGCTTTGCTGCTTTGTGTTCTCCACTCTGCCACTCTGCCACTCTGCCACTTCCCCAACTCCCGCTACCCTCGCCCATGCTTCCAACTTCCCGCGCCCTGGCCCCATTCGGCACCACCATCTTCGCGACCATGACGCGACTGGCGCAGCAGCACGGCGCCGTGAATCTGTCGCAGGGCTTTCCGGACTTTGACGGGCCGGAGTTCGTCAAGGACGCCGCGATCGCTGCGATCAGGCGCGAGCACAACCAGTACGCGCCGATGCCCGGCATCCCGTCGCTGCGCGCCGCCCTTGCCGCTCGTTTCACGCGTTCCACCGCCATCGCCTGCGACCCCGACACGCAGGTCATCGTCACCGCCGGCTGCACCGAGGCCATCGCGGCGTGCATGCTTGGGCTGCTCAACCCAGGCGACGAAATCATCCTCTTCGAACCCTTCTACGACTCGTATCGCGCCTGCGTCGCCATGGCCGGCGCGACCGCCCGCTTCGTCGCGCTCAAGCCGCCGACGCACACTCCGACGACAGCCAGCGCCGCACACGCTACGGGCACGACGAATTCCTCGCACGATGCGAGCTCTGGCGAACAAGGCCGAATACACGCCGCGCCGTTCACGTTTGATCCCGAGGCCCTCGCGCACGCGATCACCCCCAAGACACGCGCGATCCTGATCAACACGCCGCACAACCCCACCGGCAAAGTCTTCACGCGAGCCGAGCTCGAGCTCATCGCGTCGCTCTGCATCAAGCACGACGTGATCGCGATCTGCGACGAGGTCTACGAGCGGCTGCTCTTTGACACTCACCAGCACATCAGCCTCGCGACGCTGCCGGGCATGAGCGAACGCACCATCACGCTCAACTCGATCGGCAAGACCTTCAGCTTCACCGGCTGGAAGATCGGCTGGGCCATCGGCCCCGCGCCGCTGATCGCCAGCGTCCGCGCGGCCCACCAGTTCCTCACCTTCGCCGTCGCGACGCCGCTGCAACACGCCTGCGTCGAGGCCCTCGCTCGCGAGGACGAAGCCGTCGGTCCGCTCCGCGCGCTGCTGGATCGAAACCGCAGCGCGCTCTGCCCGGCCCTGGCGTCGCTCGGATTCCAGGTCTTCCAACCCGAGGGCA
>JAIEQQ010000739.1 GCA_019747615.1 Phycisphaerales bacterium | reverse complement strand
GCGAGTGAATCCTCATACTCGCGACTCGGAACTCGCGACTCCCCTCACACCCGCCGATACATCTGCACCTGTTCCCACATCGTCCCGTCGTCGTGGATCAGGCCGTCCGGGCGGCGGCCGCATTCGATGAAGCCGAGGTTGCGGTAGAGCTTCAGCCCCGGCTCGTTCGCGGCGTACACGTCCAGCGTGATGAGCTTGAGATCCGGCTGCGCCTCAGCCCACTGCACGCAGGCGCTCAGCAGCGCGGTGCCGACGGCACGCCCGCGATAGCGACTGATCACGCTCATGCCCAGTTCGACGCTGTGGCGCAGCTTGCGGCGTGTGGTGTTCTGCCTCAGTATGCTCATGGCGATCGGCGTGTGCGTCGCGTCGGATTCGTCCAGCGCGATCAGCATGAGCTGGCGCGGGTGCGTGTTCATGCCGTGGATGAACTCTTCCTCCTGCGCGAGCGTCAATGAGAACTCGTCGAGCTTCGTAAGCGTGTATTCGCTGGTGCTGAACGCGTCGCGAGCCGCGGCCAGGACGCTCGCGGCCTCGTCAAGTCGCGGAGACCGCACGACGCAGCGACCGTCGGGCTTCATCGGGAACGTGATGGGCGCGAGGATTGCCATAAATGGTCGCGGCTACTTCTTCGGCATCACGCCAGCGCGGTCAATGAAGGCACCGATCGTCGCGTCGTACTGCTCGAAGTTGGTGGGGATGTTCAGGTGCGTGCCGCTGGGGTCTTCGAAGTAGGTCGCGTCTTTGGCGAGTCCCGCGAGCTCGCGAGCGTGAGACACGGGGATGACCTCGTCGTTGGTGCCGTGGATGATCAGCGAGGGGCCTGCGAAGGACTCGATGAAGCGATCGTTGCGAAGCGGGTGCGAACAGAGGAACTGCGGCACCCAGTATCGCGCCGTGAAGCTCGCGATGCTGGTGAACGTGGACTCCAGCACCACGCCACGCGGCGGTCGCAGCGCCGCAAGCTCGGACGCGAAACCAGCACCGAGCGAGCGCCCGTGATACACGGTGCGCGACAGATCCAAGCGCGGGTCGGCGTTCAAGTGGTCGTGAAGGGCGACGAGGTCGCGGGTGATGCCGTCTTGCGAGGGCGAGCCGGGCACGGGGCCGTAGCCGCGGAACTCGGGGATGACGATGGCGAAGCGGCGGTTTTTGTAGGGCTCGATCTGCGGCGCGGATTTGAAGTGTTCGATCTGCTCGCCGTTGCCGTGGATGAGGAATGCGACGGGCAGACGCTCGGCGGGCTTCGTCGGTGACGTGCGCGAGCCACTGATCGGCAGCCAGAGGATCGCGCGGATGGGCTGGCCATCGGGCGAGGTGAACTCGATGAGGCTCTCGCCGGGGCCGAGCTGTTGCTGCTCGGGCGATGGCGGTGAGATCATGTCGCGCGGGAAGATGAGGCGGTCTTGGATGCTGTACACCGCGACGCACCAGAGCGTGTAGCCGATGATCAGCAGCCCGAGGAGTCGGAGCCCAAGCCGCGCGGCGGGATTCTTCGGCATGATCGACATGGCCAGAGGATAACCGAGTCAGTTGCCGGCCAGCGCCGCCAAGGTGCGGTTCCAGCGGTTGACGAGCAGGCGCGACGTCTCACCCGGCGCGCCGCCAGCGATCGAGCGGCCCTCAATGCGAACGACCGGCAACACGCCCCAGGAGCTGTTGAGCAGCATCACCTCGTCAGCCTCCAGCACATCGGCGATCGTGACCATGCGCTTGTGGGTCAGCATTCCTTCGCCCGCAAGCTCGTTGATCGCCCACGCACGCGTGATCCCCGGAAGGGCGGCGCTGGGCAGGACGATGGCGCGGGAGGGCTCGGTGCTGGCGGATGTTGAGGCACCCTGCGATGCGACCTGCGTTTCCTCGCCGCGGCAGATGGGCACGATGCACTCGTCGTCTTTGATGAGCATGGCGCTGGAGACGCACCCGCCGACGAGATGATTGGTGACGCTGAAGATCAATGCCTCATCACCGGAGCGCTGGGCCGCGAGGCCGAGCTCTCGCAAACGCCACCAGTAGTTGAGCGTCTTGTGGGCTTCGCAGGGGTTGAACGGGTTGGCCTTCGCGTCGCTGATCATGACGCCCACGCCGGCCTCGATCATCGCGGGCGGGTACTCCGTCGCGGGCACGGCGCTGATGAGCACGGTGCCCTGCGGGCGAGCGGGTGCTGGTGGGCTCGCGGACCCGCCGTCAGCGACCGCACCTTCGGCAGTCGAGCGCGCGGCTCGCAGGAGGTTGAGGTCGCCGCCGGTGATGGTGATCCGCACGCGCGCCCGCGGCAGCGCCGCCCGCACGATTGTGTCCATCGTCGCTTCGTGCAACGCATCGACATTGAGCCCGGCGCTCAGGCCCAGCTCACGCGCGCTCTGAGCCAATCGGTTGAGATGCTCCTCGAGCATCATCGCCCATGCGCCGGTGTGCGGGTGCGTTGCCGATCCGCCAGCCGACGCGGCGGCCGATGACGGCGTGGAGCCGCAGCCGCCCAGAAGGGTCTCGAAGAGACCGACGCCGTGCTGAATGCCGGCGTCGAGCGCCGAGACGCGGGCATCGGCGGGGTCGATGAACTGGCCGTTGAGGAAGGCGATCGCCATGCGGGCGGAGCATACGCGCGTGGCGGGGATCGACGGGCGGGGGCTGGCGCGCGTCGGGGGCGCCGGCGGTTGAGGGGGGCCGGTCAGACTTGCGGCAGGTGGCCACGTCCGATGGCCGCGAGCCCGCGGCGGGGGCGTACGATTCGCCTATGGGTGAAGGTGGTGCTTCCAATGCGAGTGCGGGCGCGGCCCGCGAGGCGGACATGGCAGCGTTCTTGGTCAACGTCAGCGGCGGACCGGGGGCGTCCGAGGGCGGTTCACGCGCGAACGACTCGGGCCGGGAGTCGGTCCGGCCCGACGGCGCGGATGATCGAAGCGGCACCGGGGCGGCCGGTCGCACCGGCGGGGCTCGGGTCGTTGAGATCAACGCTGGCGGGCGGTCGTGGTTGTTCTGGCCCGTCGCCGCGATCGCGGTCGTAGCGATCATCGTGATCGGGCTGTTGGTCCTCGTGATCGCCATCCCGCTCCTGGTGTTGATCCTGATTTTACGGCTGATTGGGCGGGTGATTCGGCGTGTCGTCGGCCGCCGAGTGCGGATCGAGGCCCCGACGGCCGACGTGCGGCACGACGACCTCCGGCGGAATGTCCGCGTGATCGGTCGCGATGCGCGAGGGGATGACTGAGTTCGCTCGCGCGTGCGGGTTTTCCCGAGCGCGGTCGGATATTCGCAAAGTGTACGGTATCATCATGAATCGCCACCCCATTGGCCAGCAGATCACATACGATTGGGGTGGAGGTTTCCCGTTCGATGAGTCCCGTTGGTGATGACATCCTGAAGGCGGCGCCCGGCCTCGCGGTCGAGGTGATCGATTCAACCGGGCGGTTGAGCGAGGCTGATCGTGCCTGGCTGCGGGACCGAGCGGTCGACGCGGCGGGGGTTTTGCGATGCCGCGGTCAGTTGGCGGTCCGGGTGATTGACGACGCGGAGATGAGCGCGGCCCATGAGCAGTTCTGCGGCATCAGTGGAACCACTGATGTGCTGACGTTTGACTTGGGGGTGGATGAGGATGCCGCGGGCGAGCTGCCGGAGGGTGTTCGCCTGATCGATGCGGACCTTTTGGCATGCGTTGATGAGGCGACCCGCCAGGCGAGCGTTCGCGGGCACAGCGTGCGCGAGGAGCTGCTGCTCTACACGCTCCACGGCGTGCTGCACTGCCTGGGCTACGACGATCACGACGAAGAGGCGTTCGCGACGATGCACGCCCGCGAGGATGAGGTGCTGCGGGCGATTGGCCTGCCGGCACTCTTTCGCGCTGGTGCTGGCGGCGCGGGCGAGGGCGGCGGAGCGATCAACGATGGCGGGTCGGCTGGGCGGGCGGGTGATGTGGGGAGCAGGGATTGATGGTTGGTGTGATTTGGATCTTTGTTGGGCTGGTGGCGTTGAGCGCGCTGTTGAGCACGCTGAAGTACGCCGTGGGCGGTGCGCCGCGCGCCGCGGTTGAGGATCTGCTGACCAAGCGGAGCACGCCGGCGCTCGAGCGTCGGGTGCGGCGGATTCTGGACGAGTCGGACAGTCACGTCCGGTCACTGGGGCTGGCGAAGCTGGTGTGCGAT
>JAIEQQ010000447.1 GCA_019747615.1 Phycisphaerales bacterium | reverse complement strand
TAAGGGCATGAAGCTGACGCGTGAACGCAAGGTGTATGTGGCGGTGCTCTCGGCGGCGGGGGCGATCTGGGGGATCGACCGGGTCGTGCTTTCTGGAGGGCCTCAGAACGCGCACGCTGGCGTGGTCCATCAGACTGTCGCGCCGAAAGTTGATCGCGCTGCCATCGTCGCCGATGACGCTGCGACTCGATCAAGCGCGAGGGCACCGGCGCCGGCGCGGGCCGCGGATCGCACGGCGCAACCGACGCTGGCCAGTCGCCTGAAAGAGCTTTCGCAGCGGGTGGCCGAGGGCGACCGGTTGAACGCATCGTCGGGCCTCTTTGAAGAGCCCGCGTGGGCCAAGCCTGCGGTGATCGACAAGGCGAAGGCGGTCGATCCTGCGGCGACGGAGGCGGAGTTCCGCGATAGCCACGAGCTCACGGCGGTGCTGACCGTCGCAGGCAAGCCGATGGCGATCATCAACGGTCGGTTGTTGCAGATCGGCGAAACGCTCGGTGGTTATCGGCTCGCGGAGATCCAGCGAGACGCGGTGCTGCTGGAACGCGGGCAAGCCAGCGTGCGGCTCGCACTCGGGCGTGAAGGGCAACCGTTGAACACCGAGCCGGCCAAGAGCGCGAGCGCGGAGTCTGCGCCGGGGGAAGCCAAAGGTGCTGAGCCGCGGCGCCAGGACTGATAACGCATGAGCGTCGCTCGTGCTGATCCCGGGGCACCGCAGGCGGCACAAAGTGACCTGCTAACGCAGTCCGTGCGGCCGGTATCGTGATGGAAGGGCATTGCGCCCGTCGATGATCAGGAGAGCCGCGGTTGGTCGCGGCACCATCCTGGAGGCCACTATGAACTTCTCTCGCTCGCGTCGCTTTGCTGCGTTCACCCTGATCGAACTGGTGATCGTTGTCGTGATCATCGGGATCCTCGCCGCGATCGCGGTGCCGCGCATGAGCCGCGGCGCGACGGCGGCTGGCGATAGCGCTCTGACTGCGAACCTCACGCAGCTCCGCAACGCGGTCGAGATGTTCCAGGCCGAGCACGGCGGAACATTCCCGTCGATCGGCAATCTGCCGTCGGCGCTGACTTCGTACTCGAACGCCGACGGCAGTACGTTCAAGCCCGCGAAGGACGAGGCGTCGGGAATCATCTACGGCCCGTACTTGCGGTCCATCCCTGCGCTGCCCGTCGGGCCGAACAAGAGCAAGAATGACTTCAGCGACAAGCTCGGCGGCGGCGCCGGCTGGGTCTACGACGCCGCGACCGGGCAGGTCAGTGCGAACGTGCCGGATGAGGTGGTCGATGCCCGCGGCGTGAAGTACAACACGTATTGATCGAGATCGGAGACCGCGGCTCGAACGACAACTGATGACCGACACCTCGTCCCGCGCCGGAAACCCCGACGCGGGACGTTGTCTTTGGCCGGTGCGGGATGTCTGCGCTTCGGGGCTGGCGTCGGGCAAGAATGCACACACCTCTCAGCTCCCGGCGCGCCCACCCCCCCGCGCGACCACGAAAGCCGGCCCATGACCAACGCTCCCAAGTTCGACAGCACTGCATCGCCCACGGCGTGGACCGAGGCGGATCTGGCCAACAACCCGCACGCGCGGGCGGATAAGCCAGCTCGCGTTCGCGCGATGTTCGCCGCGATCGCAGGGTCGTACGACCTGAACAACCGCGTGCATTCGTTCGGGCGCGATCAGGCCTGGCGGAAGTATGCGGTGCGGTCGGTGGGGTTGAAGCCGTCTGATCGCGTGCTGGACATGGCCTGCGGCACCGGCGATCTGACGCGCGCGTTCGCGGTTGCGGGCGCTTCGAGCGTCTTGGGCATGGATTTCACGCAGGAGATGCTGGATGTTGCTGAGCAGCGGCGAATCGAGCAAGCCCGGCGTGCGCCCGGCCCATTGAGTGAGAAGATCACCTACAAGCAGGGCGACGCGATGGCCATCAGCGAGGCGGATGCGTCGTTTGACGTGCTGTCGATCGCGTTTGGGATCAGAAATGTGCTGGATCCGCGGCGCGCGGCGGGTGAGTTTTTTCGTGTGTTGAAGCCCGGCGGGCGGTTGGTCGTGCTGGAGTTTGATAAGCCGCGCTTCGCGCCGGTGCGTTGGGCGAGTGATTTTTATACGAAGCGCGTCATGCCGCTGACGGCGACGTGGATCAGCGGCGATCGGTCGGGCGCGTACAAGTACCTGCCGCGTTCGGTGGACACGTTTTTGGATCGCGATCAGCTCGCGCAGATGTTGCGTGAAACGGGGTTTACCGACGTTCGGCAGAAGGCGCTTTCGTTCGGTGTGTGCGTGTGTACAACCTGCCAGCGTCCGGCGTGAGTGCGGGCCTGACGCGGCCATCGGGCGGCGTGGGGTGGGGTTCGGCGTGATGTGGAGATGTGGAAAAGATGTTCGGCTGCGCAATGCTCGCGCGGCGGGCTTTCGCGTGGATTCTGGCTTCGTCGCGGCAAGATCGCGCCGTGCGACGCGATGTCAGGAAGTGCGCGATTTTTGTGCGCATCAAAGAGGTGATTCCCTCGCGGATGAAATCATGTCGGGATTCACTTGAAGCGTGCGGTGCTCCCGATGGAAGGGGAACGTCGCCCGAGGAGCACGGGCGTAATGAAGATGGGCCTCACGGTGAGTGGAACTCGCCCGTGAGGTCAGTGAGTTCAGAACGGAGCGAGTTCCATGTCACACGACGCGATCAACGAGCGGTTCTTCAGCACTCTCATTGCAGGCGATCGAAACGGCGCGCGAAAGGGCGTGCTGGATGCGTACGCCGCGGGCTTCACGCCGCGCGATCTGTACACCGAGTTGTACTGGCCGACGTTTCAGATGCTGGACAAGCTGCACCGGGCCGATCAGCTCTCGAAGATGAGCTTCCACATGGCGTCGCGACTCCTGCGCGTGCTGGTTGATCAGACCGCGGCGAAGCTGGAGCCGCAGGCGACGCTGTCGCGGCGCGTGCTGTGCTTCTGCGGCGCGACCGAGGGCGAGGAGCTTGGCGCGCAGATGGCGGTGGACCTGCTCGAGGCGGCCGGCTTCAGCGTGACCTTTGGCGGCGGCGGCGTCGCGGCTGATGAGATCATGGCGCTGGCCCAGGAGCAGCAGCCCGACGTTCTTCTGATGTTCGCATCCGCGGCCAGCGACCTCCCGGGCATCCGAGTGATGATCGAGCAGATTCGCGACAACGGCGCGTGCGAGGGTCTTCAGTTTGCGGTTGGCGCCGGTGTCTTCACGCGGGCCGAGGGGCTCGCGGAGGAGATGGGCGCGGACATCTGGGCCGACTCGCCGATCGATATGGTCGATGCGCTGGTGAGCGAGCCGACGAAGCGGTCGTCGCCGAGCCAGCGGAACATGTCGAAGCTTCGCCGCAGCCGCGCGGCGTGATGATTCGGGCTCGTCGTGAAACAGTCTTGATCGCCAAGTGACATCGGACCCGTCTCGCAAGAGGCGGGTTCTTTTCGTTTCGGCGGTGAGGGAGTGAAGCGAGACGGCGTGGCGATGCTCAATCCAGCAGCGGCGACAGGATCGTGCGCATCTGTCTGGCGGTGTCGCCGGCGTGGTCGATGAGGTGGGCGTTCCAACCGGCGTCGCGGGCGCCGCGGATGTTCTCCGGCAGGTCGTCAAAGAAGATGATGTTGGCCGGCGCGTGCCCGGCGCGCCGGGCGAACTCGTGATAAATCTCGACATCGGGCTTGGCCAGGGCCAGCAGGTGGCTGGCGTGCAGATGGCGGACCTTGCCGGGCGTGGTGAACTTCGGCGCGTGCCCGGTGATGTGCGGGTGCGGCGCGAGCTGCGACCAGTGCGCCGCGTTGGTGTTGCTCAATACGCCGGTAGCAATGTCTTTGGCGTGCAGATCGTCGATGAGCTTCGCCACACCGGGATACTCATCGAGGATCCACGCTTGGTGGATGGTGCGGAACTGCTCGCGCGTGTAGCGGCCCTCGGTCGTCTGCGCGATGCGTTCGAAGAACTCGTGCTCGTCCATCGCGCCGATCTCAAACTGCCTGACCAGCGCGCGCCGCTGCTGCGTGACGTGGTCCTGCAGGAGCTCGGGGTGGTGCGGCAGTCCCGCGGCGGCGCAGGCCTCGCCCAGCGACCGGCATATGCGCACCACCACGCCACCGAGATCGAAGACCACGATCGGCCCCGAAGATTTC